>JAJRTM010000549.1 GCA_024278285.1 Planctomycetota bacterium | reverse complement strand
GCTATTCCTGAAAATGCTTTCCACTCTGGCACGCCGCTTGCGTATTGCCTGTTTCAGGTCATCTTTTTATCAATGACAAATTGCCCTTACTTGAGAGATTGTTAATTGTTGAAAGACTAATTTTGATAAATCCGCCATGCTTGGGATTCTGCTGAAACTCAGGGATTGAGTTCTGACACGCTGATCTGGTGTTTCTGTTTTGTTGCTTGAACAGAAAATCTACTGGAGTTTTTGCGTGGAAAATATGCGCTGGTTTAACGAATGATTTTTGGTTGAAAAGAGAATTGGAATTCAGGAAAAATGAAACTGCAAGGCAAGGCAACTCGGATCAATTTATTCGATTGGAAGACTCCGCAAATGCGGGCTTTTCACATGAGCTGGTTTGCGTTTTTTCTTTGCTTCTTCGCCTGGTTTGGCATCGCACCGTTAATGAAAATTGTGCAGAACGAAATGTCGCTGACGAAGGATCAGATTGGCTGGTGCATTATTGGTTCGGTCTCGATTACGGTTTTGGCTCGCCTGTTTATTGGCTGGTTGTGTGATCGAATTGGGCCAAGGATTACCTATACCTGGTTGCTTCTGATTGGTTCGATTCCGGTGATGTGTATCGGATTTGCTCACGATTTCACGACATTCCTTCTGTTTCGAATTGCGATTGGTGGAATCGGTGCTGCGTTTGTGATTACGCAATATCACACCTCGGTGATGTTTGCTCCCAATTGTGTCGGGACCGCTAATGCGACCTCTGCAGGTTGGGGGAATTTAGGGGGGGGCGTTACTCAGTTAATCATGCCTTTGGTGCTTTCAATGTTTGTGGGACTGTTCGGCTTTTCTGAAGCGATTGGCTGGCGGGCAGCGATGTTTATTGCGGGTTTTGTTTGTGCGCTAACGGGGGTCGCTTACTACTTCCTTACTCAGGATACACCTGAAGGAAACTTTGCAGAACTGAAGGCACAGGGCAAGATGCCAGTTCGCAAGCAGAAACAGGGAGGTTTCATGGACGCCTGTCAAGATTACCGCGTCTGGACTCTATTTCTGATCTACGGTTCCTGTTTTGGAATTGAATTGACAATTAACAATGTCGCTGCTCTCTATTTTCTAGATTACTTTGATGAATTCAAAAGTATGGAGACGATCCAGGCGGTTGGTTACGCCGGGTTGATTGCGAGTCTTTTCGGGTTGATGAATATTTGCGGTCGTACTTTGGGAGGGTACTTCGGAGATCGATTTGGCAGAATCTGGGGGTTATCGGGGCGTGTTAAATGGTTGTTTGTCACGCTGTTCTTCGAGGGGATTTTCCTGATGCTGTTTGCCCAGATGGATGTACTTGCGATGGCGATTCCCTCACTGGTTCTGTTCAGTTTGTTTGTGCAGATGTCGGAAGGAGCGACTTTTTCGGTCGTACCATTCATCAACAAAAAAGCGATTGGTTCGGTTTCTGGAATTGTTGGAGCAGGCGGGAACGCAGGCGCGGTTGCAGCCGGGTTTCTTTTTAAGTCGTCAGCCGTCAGTTGGCCGACTGCGTTTTTTATTCTCGGTTCAATTGTAACGATTTGTGCTTTTCTTGTTCTGAGTATCAAATTCAGTCCTCACGAAGAAGCGGTCGCGGCTGAGGAAATTGAAGTCATACTCGGAAAACAAAACCCAGTTCTTTCGCCAAGTTGATAATAGGCGTTAGGAAAAAGTAAGTCAGACTGCTGTAGGGTACGCTGTGCGTACCAATTATAATTACCAATAGTAATAGCCATTGTAGCATGTGTTGTGCCATAAGTGTGGTACGCACAGCGTACCCTACATGTGATTTTATTCTAGCCAACAGTGGATAACAGGTGATTCTTATGAGTGAATCTGGTAATCGAACCGAAACGATTGTCGTGATTGGCAACGGGATGGTCGGGCTTCGTTTTTGCGAAAAGCTGATCGAATTTGATCGTAAGAAGCGGTATCGGATTGTCACTTTTTGTGAAGAGCCGCGGGCTGCGTATGACCGTGTTGGTTTGACTTCGTTCTTTGCACATCGTGATGCAGAAAAACTGATGCTGGCTCGCATGGAATGGTACGCGGAACAGGGAATCGAACTGCATATTGGTGATCGGGCATCGGAAATTGACCGCGAGAAGCGATTGGTCAGTTCTAACAAAGGGGTGATAATCGAGTACGATAAAGTTGTGATTGCAACTGGTTCTTACCCGTTTGTGCCGCCTGTTCCGGGGATCGATAAAATTGGCGTCTTTGTTTATCGCACGATTGAAGACCTGAAGCGGATCATTAAATACGGCAGTAAAATTAAAAGTGCGGCAGTGCTGGGTGGGGGACTACTCGGACTGGAAGCAGCCAAGGCGGTGATGGATTTAGGGCTGGAAACGCATGTGGTCGAGCGTAACCCGCAGTTGATGCCTCGGCAGATTGATGAAGAGGGTTCACGAATTCTTGTTTCAAAAATTGAAGCCCTGGGTACGAGAGTTCATCTGGCTAAAAACACCGAAGCAATTCTGGGGAATGGAAGTGTAACCGGAATTCAGTTTTCGAAGACCGAAACTCTTGATATCGATATGATTGTCGTTTCAGCCGGGATACGTCCACGTGATGAGTTGGCACGCGAATCGAATTTGGAAGTGCATCCACGAGGCGGCGTGATTGTGAATGATCACTTGCAAACGAGTGACCCCGATATTTTCTGCATCGGGGAAGCGGCGCTGCACGGCGGCACGGTTTACGGGTTGGTTGCTCCCGGTTATGAAATGGCGGAAACGCTGGCAGCAAATTTAACCGGCGGTGATATGCTGTTTCAGGGGACGGATTTGTCTGCGAAACTGAAGTTGATGGGAATTGATGTCGCCAGTTTTGGCGATTTTGAAATCGATTCAGAGCAGAGCCAGGCGATTG
>JAJRTM010000548.1 GCA_024278285.1 Planctomycetota bacterium | reverse complement strand
GAGGCAGCAGCCGGTCTGAACCATGTTTGGCATCAGCGGCATCTGTTTTCACCATCTGTGATCCGCTGTGTTGATAATCCCATTTCACGCTGGATGTTCCCATCCGGTTTATTTCTTTGTCAAAGTTGTATGTCATATTGTCTTCTCGATATAGAGCAATGAGTTATGAATGTTTGTGAACCCGTATATAAATAGAGATGATAACTGGGTCTTCCAAGAGCTACACATCCTTTATTTCGCAAATGGGTTGTAATTGTGAAAGTTTCATTTGCCTGTACAGTTGTTGTTGAAGGAATTGTTGTCAACAAGTTTGAATTAAGAAGTACATGGGGAAGGAAATGGCTTGGAAATAATTGGCAGATATGTATAGTAGTCCTCTGCCTCAATTTGCCAATTCTGACACCGTGATAACGATTGCGTAAGCCGCCCGCCGATTTTGTAAATGCAACCCAATTTTACCGTAAAAAACTTGACCCAAAATCGCGCCGCATACCGGAGCCGAAGGAGGGTCGGCTTAACGCGGAGTTATGTTGCCCTCTGGTATTAAGATATATTTCAGTTGATAAAAAAACTCATTTGCCTTGTGTAGCTCCACAATGCGGACAAAATGAAAAATCAATAGGCAGTATTTCATCGCAAGACACACATTTTTTTTCGGTTGCTGTCGATTGCCCGCAAGCGGGACAAAATTTGTACCCAGCAGAAAATTCATTTTTGCAATTAGTACAAATAACGACAGTGTTGTCCGTTTCTTCGTTTGATACTTCATCTTTCTTGCGTCTAAACGCATTCCCAAATACGTTTGTAACTTTGCCTCTCGCTATTGTGGCCGACACTTTGGCAGCACCTGCCGCTTTGGATGCGGTCTCTTTCGTACCGCCCGCCGCTTTTTGAAAAATATTCTTTTCAACGATGACCTTGTAATCATCTGCCCGCAACACAACCTCGTCAATGTCCAAAGGTACATTAAGATATGCTGCTGTTTTAATCAAAAAATCACGCTCTTCTTTAACCAATTCACCATCATAAACAGCCATCAATACTAATACTTCAACCAGACTATATTTAATCTCGTCATCCTCAATTTGAGCAAAAGCTTCAAGAATATCCCCTTCATTCGCCATTAGTTTTTTGAACTCAGCTTGGGTATGTTCATCAAACGACATTCGAGACAACATAGCCTTGTAAAAAACTTGTTCTTCTTTTGAGTACTCCCCATCTATCTGGGCCATATACATCGCCGCCGCAGGAAACACTATATCGTACGTGTTTTGACGAGACACCAGTTGACGCAGTTCTTCTGTAACTTTGCCTCGATTCTTGAGATGATTTTTGGCAATCCCACCAATAGATTTAGTCGTAGTGTAATTATAAGCACTCCCAACCCCCGCCGAAGCAATGGGGATAGCGTATTTCAAGACAGATTTCTGCAAAATTCTGATACCGATTCTTTTTCCAAAATTCTGAATTGCTTTGAGTGTCCCCTTGCTAATATATTTTTTGACCGCATACTGCGTCCCTCCTCTTGCGGCCACTTGAAGCCCTTTTCCCATCATTTCAACTGGCGCGACCCCCAACGCATATCCGAAAATCATCAATATATCTTCTGGATCATCTGGGTCAAGTTGTAAATCATACAAGATAGAAAGATCAAGCACCAACCGCATTTGGATACCAGCCAAGTAAATCATTTCTGCACCAATCGCGCTCGCCATCACAGCAATTGTCATCCCCGCCGAACCCAAAGCTGAAATTTGACTTGCTGATGCCGCTACACCGGTAACTGCGCCAGCTACAGTGGCATATTTAACGACAACGGAGGTCAATATGTCTGCAGTTTCATCGGGAGAGAATCCAGGATATTTCTGTTGAAAATATTCAGCCCTGGCATTGCGGTCGTAACTTTGAATAACTTTTTGTATGAGAGCAATAAACCATTGTCCACTTTTAACCTCATCAATATCAAGAGTTTTGGCAAATGCTTTTGCTTCTTCAAGTTCAGACGATACCTCAGATTCGATAACTTCGTCTTGAGCAATATCATCAATGTCAGGATATTCCATTTTCAACCTCTCTTATTTTTACTTGACTCACGAAAATTTTAAGCAACATAACACATAAACGACACGAATTACCTTAAAAAGTTTGTTTTAGAAACTGCCATCCAGTGGCCTCATTGCGATGATTAACAATGTACTAAAGATACTTGTTGTAGTAGAGTTTGTCACCTGACGAATGTCACCCATGCGTCCTGATTTCTCAAGCCCACTTCATAATTCACAATTATCTCGCTTGCCATTCTGCTTTACGCTTATTCACAAACGCATCCATGCCTTCCTTTTGGTCTTCGGTACTAAAAAGCAAGTAGAAGAGACGGCGTTCGTGAGCCAGCCCCGCTTGCAGCGAGGTTTCGTAGACGGTGTTGACGGCTTCTTTGCCCATTTGCACGGCGATGGGGGCGCGGGCGGCGATTTCTGCGGCGAGGGTGATGGCTTCTTCCAGATAGCTGCCGGCG
>JAJRTM010000547.1 GCA_024278285.1 Planctomycetota bacterium | reverse complement strand
CGAATGGACTGGTCAACTGCTTGATCATATTGAATCTGGTGATGTGCGCAAGACGAGCTTTGATGCGGCACGTCAGCAACGACTCGTTACGCACCGTCAGAAAGAAATACGTGAGAAAGCGATCAAAATATTTCAAAATGCAGGCTCGCAAAATCGAGTGGAAATTATGAAAGCTTACGCTTCAGTGATCAAGATGAGTGGAGATGCGAACAAAGGCCGAGAGGTGTTCAAGAAATCGTGCTCAGCGTGCCATCGACTTGAAGAACAAGGCCATGTTGTTGGTCCCGATTTGATGGGGTTGACGAACCACGATCCGAAGTGGTTGCTCACAACAATTCTTGATCCGAACAAAGATGTTGACGCTCGTTACATTGCCTGGACAGCATTGCGGGTTAATGGTCAGACAGCGACGGGGTTGCTGGTTGAGGAAACCTCTGCATCGATTCGATTACGGGAATCTGGCGGCAAGGAACATATTATTCTTCGCAGTGACCTTGAAGAAATTCGATCCTTGGAAATGTCAGTTATGCCCGAAGGGTTGGAAAAAGAGATTACGCAACAGGATATGGCCGATCTGATTGCCTATGTTTCCGGCTTCCGCTCTGCACCGAAAAAATTTGCAGGGAATGAACCCAAAACGATTACCTCCAATGAAAAAGGGGAACTTCGTTTGTTAGCGAAACATGCTGAAATCCGAGGAGAGAAAATCAAATTTGAAACAGAATATCAGAATATCGGCTTCTGGCATTCCGATGCCGATTATGTTTCATGGTCTGTTGCCGTTGCGAAATCCGGTCGATTTGATATTTATATAGATGCTTCGTGTGATAGTGGATCTGCAGGGAATCGGTTTCTTATTGATGGTTTGCCGGTAAAAATGACGGGGGTTGTTCTTGGGACCGGGGGCTGGGATCAATTTCATTATCAGAAGGTTGGGACTGTTGAACTGGAAGCCGGGAAGCGGATTATCTCGGTTCGTGCAGAAGGTCCGCTGGTTAAGCAGGCTCTGTTTGATTTGCGTGAAGTTCGCTTTGTGCCCGCAGGTCAACCAACGCAGTTTGCTTCGACCGTTGCAAGCGATGCACCGCTGCCACGACGTCCACCACAGATTGTTCCGTTTTTGCTTGACGATTTGCAGTCGAAACAGCGTCGGATAGAGGTGATTGATAAGCGATCCGGAATGGGGCCTGCAATCATTTCGCTACTTGCAAAAGGATTGGACTCTCACAAGGAAGAAGAGTATTCTCAACGAATTCGATGGATCTGGCAGGTTGCAATAGCTGTTGGAAAGCGAAACGATGGGGGAGAAGTTCGTGATTTGCTTAACCTCAGTATGCCTCACTCGAATCAACCGTTGCAGCAGTGGCAGGCAGTTGTGATTGGAGGCGGAATTATCAACGGGCTGACGTTGATTGGCAAATGGCCGGATGCTCGATTCGATGAAATAATTTCCAGTACGCCAACACTGGCTGATCGCTGGCCGCGCACCCTGGAACTGGCTGCTCAGATGGCAGACAACGAAGAGGTTCGTTCGGGAACTCGCTACGATGCACTTCGGATGATCGCTTTGGCTGGTTGGGAAAAACGTGGTTCGCACTTAGTAAAATATCTGAAAAAGGGCGTGCCGGACGAACTTCAAATGGGAGCGGTCAGCGGCCTTTCAGACATTCAATCTGACCAGATGATTGAACCGTTGATTCAGGCAATCCCGACCCTTTCTAAAAGAAATCGCAAACTCGCATTCGAGGCATTGGGGCGTACAGAATCCCGTGCATTGGCGTTATTAAAAGCGATCGAGCAGTCGCGGATTACAACTCAACCGGACGAATTAAAACCGCTGCTCAAACACAAATCTGAGAACGTGCGCACAAAAGCTGCAGAAGTTTTGAATTAGAAGAGTTTCATTAGATTGAATAATCGTAACTCTACCGGATTCTATGTGCCAGTAATTTCAATACTTTTGCTTATTGGCTGAAGGCCAATCTCATCATAGCCTGGGGCATCGCCCCAGGAAAAGATCAAGATAAGCCCCCTTGGCTGAAAGCCATAAACAAAAGCATTGAATATGGCTTTCAGCCAATAAGTGATTCCGGTCCTTTTTCCTGGGGCGATGCCCCAGGCTATGGTAAAAGAGGCCTTCAGCCATAAAAAGTAAAGCCCGACAGTAATTGCTTGCTCAATGCAAAGCGATTTTTGATCACTCAAACCGGCTGCACATAGAATCCGGTAGAGTCAGCAGGTTTCAGAGTCGTGGGAAGCTAACAGAAGAGAGCAGACTCAATCGTGATGCCAGGTCCGAAGCCAATAGCAACACAAGGCAGTTCGGCTTTGCGATGTTGAAGTTCTTTCATGAGAAATAAAATCGTTGAAGAAGACATGTTGCCGAACTGCTCCAGAATATGATACGAAGCGGACAGATCTTCATTGCTTAAATTCATTGCCTGCTGAAACCCTTGTAAGATTTTAGGACCACCAGGGTGAACTGCCCAGGTTTTAATATCTTCTGGTTTTAAGTCAAACTTACTCAACCATCGTTTCATCCAGGGAGATAAATGATTCTTTATTAAATCTGGTAATTCTGGCGAAAGGGTCATGTCAAAACCATAATCTCCGACCCGCCAGGACATCATATCATGACTTCCCGCGATCATCCCCGTCCCGCATCCTTGCAGAGACCAGATATCTGTCGTTGCATCACTTTGCCCAAGCACTAAGGCAGCAGAGCCATCTGCAAACAATGCATTGGCTACCATCTGCGATGCGTCTGCCTGATATTGATAGTGCAAACTGCATAATTCTGTTGAACAAAGTAATACCTTGGCAGATGAATCGTTTCGAGTGAATGCTTCTGCAACTCGCAAACCGTTTATTGCAGCGTGACAACCCATAAACCCGACATGTGTGCGCGGGGTATCCGGATTGAGTGGTAATGTATGTACCAGGTCGATATCGAATCCCGGAGCAGACATTCCCGTACAGGATACAGTGACCAGATGTGTGATTTGGTCGGGGGAAAGCTTGGCTTGCTGCAATGCTTCTTGTGAAGATTTCAAGGCAAGCTGACTCGCAGACTGTTCAAAGAATCGCATACGTTGTGCAGTACCCGGACCGTTATCTGTTGATGAATTGATCGGCGAATAGAGCATTTGGCGATCTTGTAAGTTCTTGTTTGAAGATTTTAATGTCACACTGTAACGTCTTTTAACTTTAGTTTTTTTATATAAAATTGGTAACAATCTTTGATGTTGTTCATCTTTATTGAGAAAATGATCGGCAATCTCCTGGCTGTCCGACTGAGAGAAGTACCCTTCGGGTATGGCTGTCCCAATTCCTAAAATAGTGATCATGATATTTGGCTTTTTTGTGGTGGAATTAGGGTTTGTTAATATGATTGATTATCGGCGAAACAATTAAGGGACAAAACTTGATGACTTTAATGAGTGTTTTGACGAGATCTGGTCGTTTTAAAACTGAGGCACATCGCCGACACCATTTTTGTTGCTTGTGAATCTGCTGCTGGTGATGGCGAATCCACTTTTTTTCGATCGTTTCATCCCACCGTTCAAGTCCTGCAAGCACGACAGAGATAGAGGCAATGGCGCTGGCAAACCCCCACCCCATTCCTTCGCCCGTAAATGGTTCCACGTAGCCGGCAGCATCTCCTAACACCAGCAGACGTCTCGCAGCAACAGGAGTCGTTTGTCGAGTCAACTTTGGGGTACCCTGCCAACGAAGTCTGTTAACATCTACCGGTAATGTACAACCTGCTTCTTGCAGTATTTGTTGAATGACTGTTCCGATTGACTCTCCCTGCTTAAGAGAATCAAGATTCAACGCAGCGGCAATATTCAACGAACTATCTTCGACCAACACTGCCCCGACATATCCTGATTTTCCAACTGCCATGTAAATGGTTCCTGGTTGAATTATTTCTTGCGTGATCTGAGTGGTGGCAGCACCAACTCCAATGCTAGAACGTTCATCTATCGTGCAGGAAAATTCTTCCGCCCTTTTCAATAACCGCTGATTCAACCCTTCACACACTAACACAATTTTACCTTGAATGGAGATGGACTTTGTCTGCTGAGTGAGAATTATCTCCCGGGTATCACCAGTAAAAGAGCCAAGATGGGCTTCGGTTTCTGGGAGGAATGCAGCCCCATTATTTATTGCAGAACGGACCAGTAATGCATCTAATTGTGAACGACTTAGTGACAAGCTATCGGGTAAGGAAAGATTGAGGGTTTGTCCTCCTGCCCAAAGTTCGAACTCAGACAACGAAACAGCACCGGCTGCTTGCACTTCTTGTAACAAGCCTGTTTGCCTTAATAGAGCGACAGCACGACCATTCAGGCAGCACCCACAAACTTTTCCACGTGGAAACGACATCCGATCCACAAAGAGAACGCTCACTCCCTGTTGAGAGAGTTGACGTGCAGCCAACGAGCCAGTTGGACCTGCACCGACGATGACAACATCCCATAATTGACGGGACACATCAAGAAAATCGAGTGTGGCGGAGATCGGATTTTCTATCAAGTCCGTTGCCATGTTAATACAAATCGTTCAGGCCAACAACGATTTATTTGGCAACTTTCCAAATCTGCCTGTTGAGCC
Organism: Planctomycetota bacterium; assembly: GCA_024278285.1. GTDB lineage: Bacteria > Planctomycetota > Planctomycetia > Planctomycetales > Planctomycetaceae > Rubinisphaera. Next base: position 641 of record JAJRTM010000547.1, on the reverse strand, counting down.
AGTTGTTGAATTTCTGCTAATGTAAACGCTCCCGCAACAGAAAGCGGACCATCAATGTGAACCACAGGAGAACGTGTAATTAGACGTGTACCAACCCAGCACATCAAGTATCCCAAACGGTCACGAAGAAGGTCTTGCACGATCACCAACTGATTTGCTGCTTCTTTCATACGTTTCAATAAATCGACGGCATCACTCTCTTGCAAATGATGTAAAAATAACGAATTCAGAATTATATCATGACCAGCAGGTAACACATCGTCAAGTACATTGAGAGAGAGAAAAATTGAATCAAGATTTTTTTGACCAACACGTTTTCGAGCTGTCTCTAATGCAATTGGGCTGAAATCACAACCTGTCATTTTTAACTCAATACCTTTTAAGCGTGCCTGAGTATTCAACCAGATTAAAAGATCCCCACTTCCACATCCCAAATCCAATACGGAAATAGATTTCAAATTGTTTTTTTGACAATATGCTTCAATCGGTTTCCATAATAACCGATGGGTCCGAGTCAACCAGTTGATTTGTGATAACCCCTGCAATGCCTGTTGATGCAACTTTTTATCAAGTTGCGGATCGTCCATCAATTCAGGTTGCCGATTACGTTCTTTCAAATTGGGCCAGATAGAAACCTTTAT
>JAJRTM010000546.1 GCA_024278285.1 Planctomycetota bacterium | reverse complement strand
TAATGGAATAGCTTGCGGTTTCGCTCCGTCATTTGAGGAAGTCACACAATTTCCCGGTCGAATGGAAATCGAGGCAAAAGCATCGGATCTCAGAGGCGAATCCCGTAAAGGAAAGCCCTGGCTTGCGGGTCTTCCTCGTCTGATTTTCATTTCCAGTATGGGAGACTCGCTATCAAAGGCGGTATCCTTTGAGTATCTGAAAAAGGAAATTATTCACGTTGTGAAATCAGACGCAGGAAGGCGGCATATATGGTTATGGCTGACCAAACGTCCTGAGCGAATGGCTGAATTCAGCAAAAACCTTTTGAATAAAGGGATAAGCTGGCCACAAAACTTATGGGTGGGAACTTCTATTACGAGCAACGTGTCTCTGTCCAGAATCGAGGATATTGCTAAAGTCGGGACAGCAGAAACGAAGAAATTTCTTTCCGTTGAACCTCAACTCGAAGAGATCTCATGGAACGCTGTGGATCTATCTCCCATTTCCTGGGTGATTCAGGGCGGAGAATCTGGAGGAAAGAGGAGGTCATTTGACCTGAACTGGGCCAGAGAACTTCGTGATATCTGTCGTGCGGGTGGCACTCCCTATTTCCTAAAACAACTCGGAGATAACCCTGTCGAGAATGGGAGATCAGTGAAAATCAAAGGCCAGGGCAGTGGAGGTGATTGGGACTTCTGGCCTGAAGATCTCCGCATTCGGGAGATGCCTTTTGAACGCGAAACGAGTATTTTTGATTTGCTTGGAATGGACTGATAACTGGCTTCCTGAAATATTCGGTGCAATAAAATTGCATTGTCAGAAAGCCTGGTTACTTCGTTGTCGTCAGCCTCTCGTTCCCTCAAGAGGCCTGACTTCAACGCGGTAACTTTTTGATTCAGAGATCTGTTATGAAGTCTACATCTAATTTGACAAGTCATGAATGAATCTTCGAACCGAGTGATTGGAATTCCCATAACTCACAATAACCACATCAAGACCAACGTGCCTGTATTGGCTGAAAGTGCGGGATAACGCATTTAATATCCATTCATTCTTATTGCCAAATGCCCCGCCACCAACAAGCGTCAGGTAGATCGTGTTATTTCCACTGCGATGATAATTTAGTATGCCCGCACAAATTGTTGCCTCATAAGTTGCTTCTAGAATCAGTTGAGCAAACTTTGCCCATAAATCAGATGAATGCTCGGAATAGGCAACAGGCAGAGCAGAACAGTATGCCTGAGACACGGTCTGTCTGGAATCTGAAATGGTGACTTCGGTATCCCATTGAATTCCGATACGTAACAACTCTCTTAATTCATCTCTTTCAGACTCACTTGCCTGCTTGAGTTTATTGTTGATTTCGAATAATCCCTTTTCAGATGCCAAAGCATAACCGTTTTTCATTAGCCAGAGACGGTTACCTGAATTTCCTAAAGCACTTCCGATATCGGCAAGACAGTCAATTTGATTTGCAGTTGATTGACCTGTTTGCCCATTAACATTTACGAAATAGTTTCGGTAAATTGTTCCTGCACCAGCAGCAACAGCACAAGCTGGTCCTTGCGTTGAGTCATCTTCATAAATATCAACCCCATGCTCAGGAGTTGCATGTGGAGAGACCATTTCAAGAAGATTAAACTGTGAAGCAACTTGAAACAGGGCATCTCTGTTTGATTCTTTCAAGTGCAGATATTGAACATCGGCAACGACTTCACGAACAGATAATTTTCCAGCAGGGAACCCATTAAGCTGAATACGATTTCGTAATTCCCCCAGGGATGGTATTTCGAGAAAACCACAGAGATATTCCTTGTTATTGACGAGCGATTTTAGAACATGACCGCTCATCGAAAGATTTTTCTGAACGTGTTCTGTTGATTCTTCGCAAAAACCTGTCAAGGCCTTGAACCACATTCGATTTTCCTTTGAGGCAGACTTTTGATGATTTGCATACCTCGTCAAAATTTCAACTATTTTGAGTGCCGGAAGCTCGTCATAAATTCTACCGCCTTCGCTCTGGATAGAGTTCATCAACATGACAGGAGTATTCGGTATCAATTCCCGGATCAAATTCCATTAAATCGCTCAGTGCACAAGCAAAGTAACGACAAATTGATTCCACAAAAGCAGTGTTAGTGACAATCTGCCGAGCAGGAGAGGCTAAACTGGACAATACCTGTACCGAAATCCCAGTTGCTTCTGAGACTTCACGTAAAGGAATCCTTCGCCCAAGTTGATTCTCCTTTTCTATCAATAATTCTCGAAAATGAAATTTCATCATATTTTATACTCTCTTGCGGTTGATTTACTGGGTGGCAGTATATACAATTCGGTTAATTAAACAACTGATCGGTTGGAAGTGGCTCCTGACAGGGTGTTAACCTCGCAATTGAGGAGGAGCGAGTCTGTCAGGTCAAACTTCCATCCTGTATGTGAAAGCATACATGAGTCATTCAGTGCATTGGATCCCTCTTTCTACTACTGACAATAGATCTCCTTTATTCACTTTTGTGACGGCATGAAATAATGCCAATGGAGATTTTGTACAATGTCAGATAGACCACCAATTATCAACAAGCTTGATCCGTATCTTATCACGCGTACCGAAGTAGCAAAACTCTTTAGAGTCTCCCTCCGTACATTACGGCGTCGAGAACAAGAGGGGTGTTTACCTGCACCAGTCTCGTTTGGAGGAAGCAAAAAGCTGTGGAGTTACCACGAACTTCAATGCTGGGTAAATGCGGGGACGCCAACTCAAATACAATGGAACAAAATTCGGAATTCTGAGATGAAGAATTGGAGGAGTAATTAAATGGCCAGGGTTTTCAAAAAGATAACAAAAAAGAGGGATCCCCAAACGGGAGTAATCCACAGAATAAACTCAAAGAAGTGGTACATCGAATACACAAATGAATATGGTAAAAAAGTGCGGGAGGCAGTTGCTACTGATAAAAGCCTGGCTCAAAAGATACTTTCCAGACGACTTCAAGAAATTGAACTGAAAAAACTGGGAGAATACGATTCCCTCGAAGAGCATCGAAATATATTCTTGATCGAACATCTTGAAGATTATCGAGACTATCAGATTTCAGATAATGTTACTCAAAAGCATGCTCATCAAGTTCATGATCGAGCCAAAAAAATAATTGAAGGTTGTGGCTTTAAATACTGCCGAGAATTGGATGAATTACCCGTTCAAAAATTCATTCATCAAATGCAGGAGGACGGATTATCACCTCAAACCTGCAATCACTACCTGAGGGCAGTTAAACAGTTTTCCGCCTGGATGATGAAAAAAGGGAGGGTGTCTGTAGACAAGTTAAAGGAACTGAAAGCCAAAAACACAAAGATGGACCGACGGCATGACCGACGTGCTCTGTCATCCGAGGAGTGCAAACTCTTGTGTCATGCCGCAAGAAATGGTAAGCCGATAGAAAACATTCCAGGCAAAGAGCGAGAGATTATTTATCTGCTGAGCCAGATGACAGGACTCAGGAGAAACGAAATCAGCTCTTTAACAATGATATCATTTAACTTTGATGAAAATCAATCGACAGTGTTGATCAGTGCTAACCATTCAAAAAATCGCAAGGAAGCCATCATTCCGCTGAATGATGAGGTTGCTGATCAACTCCAGATTTGGATGAAGGCTCAAATAATTCAACAGCGGAATCAACCAATATTCAATCTAAAAACTACTTCTGGCAATTTGCGAGATACTGCCAAAATGATGAAGCATGATTTGAAAGTTGCACGCAAGATTTGGATTAAGAAAGCAGCAACAAAACAGGAGAAAATTGATCGAGAAGCCTCTGATTTCCTGAAATACAAAAATGAAGCAGGGCTCTACGCCGATTTTCATTCAAATCGTCACACATTCATTACCAAGTTATGCCAGGCTAACATTCACCCGAAAACGGCCCAGGAATTAGCAAGGCACAGCACACTTGCCATCACAATGGGAACCTACACTCATATTGAGGAGCAACAGAAAAGAGAAGCAGTGGAGAAGATTTCCTATCAGGGGTCTTTGAAGAAGCAGTCGCATAAGGTGTCCGTTTTGGGCCCCCAAGGTGTCCAAAATGGGGTCAAACCCGAGTCCGTTGCTGTCTCGTCATGTCCACAAAACAGCAAGGAAGAGGCGACCAAAAGCGAAGATGACGAAGAAAAACACCCTTCTCCTAACCCCAGGCAATGTAAGGAGATAGACACCAAATGGCCAGCATATTCCCCTAATGGCACTCTCATGCCTGAAGTAAAAAACGAAGTACACCCGGCAGGATTCGAACCTGCAACCTTCGGTTCCGTAGACCGATGCTCTATCCAATTGAGCTACGGGTGCTTAACCCTGAATTTTTTGTGGGTTCAAAAGATTTACTATTCGCGTGAGTCGCTTAGGCTGTATCACCTCTCCAATTGTGACTGGTGGTGTTTATTGTGGTGATCTCACAGGCCAAGGGAGCTAATAAAATAAAATTCGCATTTATTAATGCAATGAAAATTCAGGCTTTCAACATTCTCATACTTCTTGAATTTGTTTTTTATGATTTGTTATTGTAAATACACGTTGTGAGACTAAAGTCAGAGAGAAGTAATTATGTAACGATGAATACATGAAAATACAAGCTCAAAAATCGTCGCAAACCTCAGTGGTAAAAAGATTATTGTCCAAGTAAAATATCATAATGGAAATCTACGGCGGATTCTAGCAGAATCAAATTGAAAAGCAACCTGTCCTGCTTTAAGGTCCACAACAAACCACGTTGTTCTATTTAGGGCTTGCTGATAAAGTTATCTGAGGCTGGACGAAAAAATATTTTATATCTTTCGGGAAAATCATGGGGCTTGGATTTATTTATTTGGGCTGAGAATATTAACAGGCCAGGCTCATCAACGCAGCCGCTTGCTGGCGGTGACAGGCTGGTGGGGTGAGGCAGCGGCGGATCATTGATCGCAGGCAGAAACGCCGTAGCGATTCTTCTAAATTCATCACCAAAAAGGTCAGCGAAATCTGCGTACACGAAGTCTCAGCGAGTTTTGTCATCAC
>JAJRTM010000545.1 GCA_024278285.1 Planctomycetota bacterium | reverse complement strand
TTTCCAGAGGGTATCGAACTGCACAATAATTGCAGTTTGGCTAGTCGCTTCATAACGCGAAACCCCCTTTCGCATCAAGACTTATATCATTCCAAACCAATTTTTACTTCACGGCGTAGAGTGGCATTCGTGTTCTGCAAATAATGGCCAATACAGTTGAAGGATATCGTACCGGAATTTTAGACTGGTACAGATCCCCAATTTCCACCGGCCCGTTGGGAAGGAACGACCAACAAAATCAAAACGATGAGTCGCCAGGCGTACGGCTACCGGAACGAAGAATACTTCCAACTCAAACTGTACGTCCTGCACGAATCCCAATTCAAACTAATCAGCTAACCAACCCCCGCGCACAACATTTGTCGTTGAACCATTTTTATCAACAGTGAAAATCACCAATGCCCAGTCAGCAAATTCAACAGCCTAATATTCATCACGACCGCTTCCTGGGAGGTGAGAAACTTTCGCCCTGGCAGTTAAAGTTGAACGAGATAATTTTTGGGGTTGAAACGCCAGCCGGGCGTGCTTTTGATATCGCTTTGCTGATCGCGATTGTACTCTCGATTTCAGCAGTGATGCTCGAAAGCGTAGTAGACATAAGAATTCAATGGGGCCCACAGCTACTGATCGCTGAGTGGGCTTTTACGTTTTTGTTCACCGTGGAATACATTCTGCGAATGGCCTGCGTGCAACATCGTTTTCGTTACGCGCGCAGCTTTTATGGCATTATCGATTTACTTTCAATTCTCCCTACATTTTTGGGAATATTTGTAGCAAGTTCGCATTCGCTGGTTGTTTTGCGAGCGTTACGTTTAATTCGTATTTTCCGTATTTTGAAAGTCGTTCATTGTATGCGGGAGGCGGAATTATTATGGGTAGCGATGAAAGCGACGATCAATAAAATAACCGTTTTCATGGTTGTTGTGATGGCGATCGTTTTGATTATGGGATCGACCATGTACTTAATTGAAGGGGAAGATGCTGGGTTTACCAGCATCCCGAAGTCGGTCTACTGGGCGATTGTTACCATCACCACTGTTGGTTATGGAGACATCGCCCCTCAAACAGCATTGGGACAAACGCTGGCGGCAATAGTTATGCTGCTTGGTTATGGGCTTATCATCGTGCCAACAGGAATGTTTTCAGTTGAAATTATCAATGCCAGTAAAAACAGCGTAAGGAAAGAGGTTCCCTGTCCTCATTGTACATTGCCTACACATGAACTCGATGCTTTGTTCTGTAATCGATGTGGCACCAAACTCCCCGATTGAGATGCGTTTGCCTTTTTGTCCAGGGATCTATATTTATAGTTCAATGACAAATATTGTGTACAGAGGTGGGTGAAAATATTTGAGTATGTTTCCATAATTCAACATGGTGGAAAAATCATCCTGACCTTTTGAAGTTCTCGAATAATTGTAGACTTACAATTAACAGTCTGGATATACGCACTGTTTGGGGATAGGCTTCTCAGGTAAGTCTCCTCGAAAGTATCGCTCGCTTTTGAGGAATGATTATAGCGATTTTTCTGGTTAGTTTGAGTGGATATCATGTCAAGTATTTGGGTTTGGCCATTTGAGCTGTTGGAAAAAGTAGGCGAAGGGGGCATGGGGGTCGTTTATAAAGGCCGCTATGTGAAGGATGATCGTCTATTTGCAGTGAAGCTTATCCCGGCTGATATCAACAATAAAACGCTACTGGCGCGATTCGAGCTTGAAATCGCGACGCTTAAAGATTTGCGTCATCCCAACATCGTGCGATCTTTCGGAGGTGTTTGTGAAGATAAGCAGCGGTTCTATGCGATGGAACTGCTGGAAGGAGGGACGTTGTGGGACAAAATACAAAGTCATGGCCATCTCCCCTGGCCTAAAGTGATCGAGTGGGGACGCCAAATGTGTGCTGCTTTGGCTTATGCACACGACAAGAAAATTATCCACCGTGATGTCAAACCGAATAATTTTCTATTGACAAAAACAGGACAAATCAAGCTCAGCGATTTTGGCTTGGTGAGCGTGATGTCCGAAGCGAAATTGACCGCAGATGGGCGGACGCTGGGGACGGTTCAGTATATGTCTCCCGAGCAAATTCGCGGCAAGCCACCGCTGACCCATAGTAGTGATATTTACTCTCTTGGTTGTGTCTTTTTTGAAATGTTGACTGGGCAGTCTCCGTTTACAGGAGAGAACCCCGCTCCGATTCTTCATGCGCATCTCAAGCAAGATCCCCCTTTGATTTCTACATTCAATAACGATTGCCCTGCAGGGTTGGAACAACTTGTTCTTGAAATGTTAGCGAAATCTCCTGCAGAGCGACCGGAAAATGCGCTCGCTGTTTCTGAGAGACTTTCTCAACTCCGCGAAGCTCCGCGAATGGTTGAATCTTCTTCAACGCAAACCAAAAAGAAAATATTGCAGACTCCTTTACAGGAAACCGCTTCGGTTTATTCTGGGATCGAAAAAAGTTTTCGCTGGGTATGGGGCGGATTGACTGCGGTCCTATTCATCTTGGCTGTTGTCTGGGCATTGAATCTTTTCAAACCAGATCCGGGGGTTGATTTGTGGATAAAAACGGCGAATCAGCACGCGAATCCAAAAGTTCAAATTGCAGCTATTGAATCGCTTTCAGAATTAGCGAATAAACAAGACAACTTATTGGACGAGATGATGAAAATTATCGAGTCGCAAAATACAAAATCAGAAGTAACCGTTGCCGCATTGCAAGCGATTGGCAGACATCGAATCAATGCAAATCGGTTTCGCTCTCGGATTACTAAAATTGCCACAAAAGGGACCAACGAAGCAGTACGTATCCAGGCGAGAACAACTTTGATCGAGCTGGAACAACCAGAATGATGGGCGATTCCCTTAAAACACTTTCTAACGAGACAACGCCAGATTTGAACCTTGTCGTTACCGACATCTTTGATTGTTCAGGATTTTTTGAATTGACCACGAAAGGAACGAAAAACACGAAAGCAGTAAATACCAAAAAACTGTTTTCTTATTTCAGTGGGGGGCTGTGCAGAAAGAAACTCTTTTTTCTCTCTGCGGTAATACTTATTTGGTTGCGGCATTGCCGAAATACTACAGGAATTTGAACCACCAATTAATACCAATTATTCTTTTGAAAGCTTCATCTCAAACCGTAGGATGGCGTACTTGCACCCATCAAATACGGTTTCCAGTTTATCAGTCTGATGCCGGTGAATCATTGGCAGAATAATAACAGATTTATTCTCTCATTTTCATTGAACGCAACTCGGCAGGCGGAGATGGGTGCAAGCACACCATCCTACTTTTGCTGTTTAGAATTCTATCTGTGAAAACCCGTGTTCATCCGTGGCTAATACTTTTGGGTTCCGGTTCATCCGGGTTAGGTTCTGTCAGAAAAATCATTTCCTTTCCAGATTCACGTAGTCGTCAATTCAGTCGGCTCGGTATCCCTTGTCATCAGTCATGGCGACTGGCTCGCCATCAACAGACCATCAGTTTGTGTTGATGTCGTTCATATCAACACAAGCTGCTTGCAGCCGCTGCAGAACTTCGTCAAGAGTTGCATCGTTGCTCCACTTAAAAGAACTCCCAAACGGTAGCCCATTTCCAAGCTCTTCCAGCAGATCCAACCAAGCTCCTCCGGTACACAAGATCCATAAAATACTACACACAATATCGCGACGATTCACAGGTGATCTTCTCGTGTATGCAGGGCCTGAAAAAGTGAAAAGTTTTTATCAGATGTTTTGTGGAGCGTTTTTCTTCAGTAAAGAGTTGTTACAATGATTGCGACTCTGCTTATATTTATGACTTGGCATCTGTGGATGGGATTTCGATGGTAGCACTCGATTATATTGTGATTGCGGTTTACTTTCTGGTATTAATTGGCATCGGGATGATGACTTCGATGCGGATCAAGAAGCAGGAAGATTACTTTTTGGGAGGGCGTTCGTTCGGGAAGTTGCTACAAACTTTTGCAGCTTTCGGTGCGGGGACTGGCTCTTCCGATCCCGTGAATGCTTCGCGAACCACATTCACCAGCGGCATGAGCGGCATGTGGTCGGTCATGCTTTGGTTGTTTGTGACGCCGTTTTACTGGATTACGGGGGTCTGGTATCGCAGAATGAGACATTTGACGCTGGGAGACTGGTTTGTCGAACGGTACGAATCGCAGCGGCTTGGTGTGGCTTATGCGATCTTCGGCATTCTGTTTTTCATGGTTTTCGGGTCGATGTTTTTTTCTGCGATTGGCAAAGTCGCTGCTCCGCTGGTCGGTTTCGATACCTTCATTCTATTCGGCAGCGAAATGCCTATCGAAAACTTGCTGGTCCCGTTAATTGGGATTGTCGTTTTAGCTTATGGTATGATTGGTGGTCTTGAAGCGGCTTATTATACCGACTTAATTCAAGGGCTGTTTATTATTTTACTTTCCTTGATTTTGATCCCTTTCGGACTTCAGGCGTTGGTCGAAAAGTTTGGACCTGAAGGAGCAAGCTGGTGGCTCGGCTTCAAAATTATGCACGAGCAAATACCGAAAGAACATTTCAATATTATCGGTTCAACAAGTACCAGCGAGTTTCCGCTGCATCGAATTGTTGCAGTGGTGATGATTAACCTGGTCGGGATTGTGGTGCAGCCACACTTCATTGCAACCGGTGGCGGCTCTGCCAAAGATGAAAACAGCGCACGGATCGGCCTGGTTGTCGGTAACTTCCTGAAACGATTTTGCACCGTCGGCTGGGTGCTGACGGCGTTGATCGCGCTGGCGCTATTTGCGGATCACCC
>JAJRTM010000544.1 GCA_024278285.1 Planctomycetota bacterium | reverse complement strand
TGTCTGGTCAGAACGGGAGGCCATGCAAATTCACGGCCACTTTCATATTATCGATACCAGAAGTAAGCAGGCGAATTCATTCATACTTCCCCTCTCAGGAATTGATTCTCTTCCTGCGCTCAAAGCAACTGTTAACGGGCAGTCAGCCAGCATCAACCCACTTCCTGATGGTTCAGGTCTTGAAATTCCACTGCCAGATAGAAAAACCTCAAAGGGAAACGGAAAAGAATTCCGAGAATATCTGATTGAACTGGATGTGATCCCGCAAAATAAAGTTCTTAAAAATGGAATTCAGTTTACGTTGGGGATTCCACCTGTTGCTCAATGCCAGATCACGTTCCAATATCCGGAGAAATACAAAGCCAGGCTTTTTCCCTCTTCTCAAAAGATCATTGACTTAACGCCGCATCGCAAAAGTGAACTTGCTTATCATGTGGGAGCAATCAAACAAATCAACTTGATTCTCGACACCGCAATTGAAAGCGATCAGGACGGGAACCGCGAACGATATGAACTGTTCCAAACTTCAATGCTCGCCGAGATTTCGCCCTATTTTCTTTCGTTGAGGCTACAGATAAAAGTTAAATTTACAGAAAACAAAGAACGTACCATCAAATGGAAACTTCCCCGTCAAATGGCGTTTCGATCTGTTCATGCTCTCTCCCAGGTTGAACATCGACTGGAATTACTTACCGAAAATCAGACATTACTCGTCCTGAAAATTCCGGAATCAAAAACCAATGAAGAAACGATCGTGGTCGATCTCATTATGCCACTCGACTCTCAATCTTCGATAAAAGAAATAAGACTCCCCAGCCTTGCGCAAAACGCAGGCGACACAGAGTTCGAACAACAATGGCAAATTGCATTGCAAACGGTACCCGGATACGAATTGTCCAATGTTGAATTTCCTTCCATTAACACAAGTCGAATCACTGCTTCTGTGTTTAATCAAAACTGGTTTGGGCAAAATTCTATCTCGCACAATGCGGCCTGTTTCAGAGTAGAAAAACCAGGCCGATTCAAAATTAAACTCCAGAAGCAGGAAAAAGAGCTCACCGTCATTGCTGACCATCAATTTTCGGCGCAACTCAATCAAATCCATCTTTCTTCGCGGTATCAGGTTGATGTCATTGGGGCACCGTTATGGGTAGTGACGTTTGAAAATCCTACCGATTGGGAATTGGTTTCTGTGCTGATGAAGTCTGAAGAAACCATCATACCGGTTCGTGTCATGAAACAAAAAAAACAGTGCGAGTTGCATTTGCGGAAAGAATGGATGATGCCTGTCTACTCGAGATACATTGGAAAAAATCTTCAGGGAAAAAATCGACACAGTTAAAAGTAACACCGCCAAGAATCCCACAGACAATCTTTTATCGAGAAACGTTGCAATCTAAATCCAACGCTCCAGATGCACAATGGCTTCTTGCGACAGAAAATGATGCAAACAAAACGTCGCCGTCGTCGTCGTCGTCGTCTGCTGCTGCTGCTGCTGCTGCTGCTGCTCAATTTTGGAAAGAGACATTGACAATCGACGCAGATGACCTCAGCGAAATGCCTGAACTGTTCATGCAGCAGTCCAGGATAAATAGATTGCCTCAACCCTCGGTAAAGAGACAACTCTCTATCGAAGAACAGGTTGAAAAGAGAGGCGAAAAGAATTTACCTGTCGTCAGTAACAAATACTTGCAGGCGAAAATGGATCATACTGTTTGGCAAAAAAAAGATAACTGGGTTGGCGAAACGCTGATTCTTATCCCCTTCTCTGGCAATGAAAATCACACAGATAAGGCAGATGAACTTGAAGTAAAACTTCCCAAAGGCACACAGATATTACGTCTTTCGCATCACGTCGCCCTCAGCGTGAAAGTTGTTGAAGACACCCTTTTGATTGCCCCGATAAAATCAAAAGAAAAACATTATTCTCACGATGGTTTCAGTTTAATTATGATTCAGTGGTTACGGCCTCGTGAAGTTTCATGGAAGGCTTTTCAAACGCTGCCTCTGCCAAATTCTTCACAGGTTACTTCGACTTCCTGGAGACTGATCGATTCTCACCCAAACAAAAGAACTCTTTCTCAAACAATAGAAGCATGGAAAATATATTTGCTGCAATTAAGTGATTTAGGATCAGAGGTTGTGAACATGCCCGTTGCAACTCAAGAAAAATCGGCCTCCTTATTTCAACAGATTCTTTTGCAGCTTCCAGAAAAACGTGAAGGGAAAGTGATTTCCGCATTACAGAAACTCCCTGGAGAATCCTGGAATCAGCCTCTCCAGCTCAAAATAACTTCTGTCGCAGATGCGGGACGTTCCGGCTCTCCACTGGAGCATCTTGTTTTATTATCTGGCGATTACTTTATTCGTTATGCCATTCTGTTTATTGCGATCTTCTGGGGTTGGGGAATGTGGCGGGCAAACGGTTCCGAACATTACCGCATCAGAAAAAGAGACTTCGCTTTATGCAGCTTCCTTCTCATCGGCTTACTCGCCACTTTGGTGGTCAATTAAGCTCTCTTAGTATCTTATCAATGAAATGCTGCACAAAAGTGGCAGGATATTATTCTACGAAAAAAAATTGAACCACGGAGAACCCAGCGCGGCATAGCCGCAACCCAAAATTACAATTACCACTAAGGCACGAAGACACAAAGAAGAAAAATTTTAATTGGAACGGTTCGCTTAACGGCAAGGC
>JAJRTM010000543.1 GCA_024278285.1 Planctomycetota bacterium | reverse complement strand
TATTTCCGAAGTCGCGTTATTCGCTTTAAGTTAGCTTTGAACATGGTTTAATGTAACGAAACGTCTGAAAAGGCCTGTTTCAAAATAGTGAAAACATACTGAACACGACATTTTGTTTAATAAATCAACAAGCCCGTAATGACCCTGGTAACTTACGAGTGCCGATTTGCTTCCGATAATGTGAGAGCACGGTTACCAAGGGGTTAACACCCCTGGCTCGCTTGAAAATATCCAGTCAGTTTTGCGCGTCATTTCATTGATAAGATACTAATCTCTCTGGCGGAGGAACTTCGATTAAGCGACAATAGGGGCAGGAAAATGTATCATACATGATGAATATTTGTGAATGACTTGTTTTTCATGATTAGGTTGCAATAAATTCTGCTGGGCTAACAGGGAAGAATTCCATGGTATCAAGTCATCATATAAATTTACGGCCGGACCAGATACACCTTGACTGTCTGGTTCGCGTGAAGGGGAACGATGCCTGTAAACACTTTTCATCAAAGCTGCTTCGTAACGGATTAGAAGCCGGTTTGCGGGAACGTTCTCCGGTTGGGCGGCCCTATTTCGATTACAAATTTATAGTTGATACTCGTTCTTCCTACGCGAAATTGATGAAAGTGATTGATTCGACTGATGATGTCGAATTAGTTGATGAGTAACTGTACATTTCGAAATTGGCGATGAAGACTTCTTTCCTGGTTCGAGACATTCAGGGGTTTCTTTAAGCCAGTCCCTCGATGTAAGCCACTGCTTTTTCTGTTGTGAGAGATATTCTTTCGGGATAGTTGCCTGAAAGGATGTTTCAGCTTAGAATTCCATTGCTTTGATGAGGCTGGTATATCAATCTCATCATTTTTGTGAAATCATAACTCGGTAGCCAAGTCTGATTTTGTTATCGGGTTTTTTATCATTGGATATAAATGGAAGCAGTGGTATGGAATCCGGAGATGCTGGCGTTCCCTATACGAAAGCCTGGTTGACAAAGCTGGAAGGAATTCTGGGGAAAACGGCGTGTGAGAATTTGGGGTTTTATGAGATCCCGGACGATCTGCTGCTTAGCGTTGTCGTGCCTGTTTATAACGAGAAGGAATCGCTGCACCTGATTTTGGAAAAGATTCAAGAGGTGCCAATTCGCAAGCAGATTATTCTGGTTGATGATTGCAGCCAAGATGGTACGCGCGATTTGCTTCAACAGATGGAAAAAGAAGCGGCGGGTGAACCTGAAGATTCCTATAATCGTTTTGTGTTCGCTTACCATGAAAAGAATCAGGGAAAAGGGGCGGCACTTCGAACAGGCTTTGAGCATGCGACCGGCGATATTGTGATCATTCAAGATGCAGACATGGAGTACAATCCGCAGGAGTACCCGCGATTGTTGAAGCCCATTATTATTGGAGAAGCAGATGTTGTTTACGGCAGCCGCTTTTTAGGGGATCAACCTCACCGAGTGCTTTATTATTGGCATTACCTGGGGAACAATTTTCTAACTCAGCTTTCTAACTGTTTCACCAATTTGAATTTGACCGATATGGAAACTTGCTACAAGGTTTTCAAAAAAGAAGTGCTGAAAGAAATTACGCCCCGTTTGAAACAGAATCGCTTCGGTTTCGAACCTGAAATAACGGCGAGAATTGCTCGTCGAAAGTATCAGGTCTATGAAATGTCGATTGGTTATGCAGGGCGAACCTATGAGGAAGGCAAGAAAATTGGCTGGCGTGATGGTTTCAAAGCGTTGTACTGCATCGTGCGGTATGGGCTTGCAGATTGAAGGCAGGCCGTGTGAGTTGTAGACGCGGCAGAAAGCCGTACCAGAAAATTGGGCGGGTAACATAATCGCTGTAAAGTGTGTCACGTCGCGACCTGCTACTTTATTTAGAACATATAAAACAACAATTGGAAATAAGTTTCGGGATGAATAATTTTTATAGTGAAGATCAAGAGCAAGCCGATCCATCTGCGGGGCAAAATTCTTCTCCGCAGGAAACGAATCAATCAAGTGGAGAGGACTCAAAGGGATCGAAAAAGAAATCCGGCTCGCCTTCATCCATTCCCTGGTTGATGATTATGCTGGTTGGTGTCGCGGTGGCGATGATCTTTTTTGCAGGCAAAGGGGATGAGGGAGATAAAGTCGAGTACGGTTTTTTCTGGAAACAGCTTGAACTCGATAACGTGAAGGATGTGAAAATTCGCGGCATCTCGCTACTTGGGAAATGGAAAAAAATCCCGGAACATCCTAAGAAAGACGCCAAGAAGCCGGAACTTAAATTGAAGGAAGGTTTTCGGGCACAGATTCCGCAATTCGAAAGTGATCGTCTTCTTGATAAACTTTCGGCAAATAATGTTAATTTTGAAGATGACACGACCCATCTTTCGCCAGCGATGCAGATGTTGATTTGGTTTGGCGGATTGATTCTGCTGATGTTGTTCTTCTTTTTCATTATGCGTCGTTCTTCCGACCCGATGTCTTCTGGTGGAATGTTTGGCAGCTTTACGAAAAGTCCTGCCCGTGAGTTTCTCCCTTCTGATAAGCAAACGACTTTTGATGATGTCGCAGGGATGGAGCAACCGAAAACGGAACTTCAGGAAGTGGTCGAATTTCTGAAAAATCCAGCGAAGTTTCAGCGATTGGGAGCGCTCATTCCTAAAGGTGTGTTATTGATGGGGGCTCCCGGAACCGGGAAAACGTTGATGGCTCGCGCGACGGCTGGCGAAGCGGAAGTCCCTTTCTATTCGATTAACGGTTCTGAATTTATTCAAATGTTTGTGGGGGTCGGGGCGAGCCGTGTTCGTGATTTGTTTCGCACGGCAAAAAAGAATGCACCCTGTATTATCTTTATCGATGAAATTGATGCGGTTGGTCGAATGCGCGGAGCCGGATTCGGCGGCGGTCACGATGAACGTGAGCAGACGCTGAATCAGATTCTCAGCGAAATGGATGGCTTTCAACAGTCGGACGCGGTTGTTGTCATCGCAGCGACTAACCGGCCCGATGTGCTTGATCGTGCATTAACCAGGCCGGGGCGATTTGACCGACATATAATGGTTGATCTGCCGACCAAGCAGGGGCGTATTGGGATCTTGAAGGTTCATAGTCGAAAAGTGCCGCTAGCTGATGATGTTGATCTTGCGAAAATTGCGGCCAGTACGATTGGCTTCTCTGGCGCAGACTTGAAAAATCTGGTCAACGAAGCTGCTCTGCATGCAACACGCACCGGAAAATCTGCCGTTGATCAGGAAGATTTTGAAGCAGCTTCTGATCGAGTGCTCATGGGGATTAAGCGGGAAGAAGTTCTTTCAGATAAAGAGAAGGTGATGACCGCTTACCATGAAGCGGGACACGCGCTGGTTGCCTGGATGTTGGATGAACTTGATCCGGTTCATAAAGTGACAATCGTGCCTCGTGGGCGAGCATTGGGAGTGACGCAACTGCGTCCCGATGAAGAACGTCACAGTGTCGGCGAACAGCGTTTGCATCAACAATTGGCAATGATGCTGGGGGGCCGGGCGGCTGAGAAACTTGTTTTCGATGAATACACCGCGAATGCTTCCGACGATTTGAAACGGGCAACCGATCTGGCTCGCAAAATGGTTTCTCATTGGGGAATGAGCGAAACGATTGGCCCGGCTGCGTTTAGTCATGCTGAAGATGATCCGTTTCTGGGAAAAGAAATTCACGAAATGCGAACCTACAGCGATGCGACAGCACATCTGGTGGATCAGGAAATTCAACGGGTGTTATTCGCCGCTTCCGAGCGAGCCTTTTCCATTTTGAATGAGCATCGTGATAAACTCGATGAAGTATCAGAAGAACTTGTCAGTAATGAAATTCTCGATACCGAGGAACTGGAAGCCATTCTTGGTGTGAAAGATTCAAAAAAGAACGAGAAAGAAACCTAGGACTTGTTGCGAAACAAGTATTATTTTATGTCAACAACAGGCCGCGCTGCGGACCTTACCCAGCACAGCTGGTCTGTTCCGACCGCCGTAACCAATATGATATTTTTCTGATATTTGCGAACCGTTCGTAAACTTTTACCGTTAGTAATACAGGTTGTTAAATTTATAAGAATACGGAGTTACGTTTGTTTGATTCAACGAAGTGCAGTTTTGCAGATTTGGGCTTGAGCGATGAATGCGTTGCCCGCCTGGAAGAAATTGGTTACGAGCATCCCAGCCCGATTCAGGAGAAGTTTCTGCCTCCTGCTTTGAAAGGTCAAGATTGTTTAGGACAATCTCAAACCGGTACCGGTAAGACAGCCGCGTTTATGTTACCGATTCTGGAAAAGAAGGAAGAATCGCAGCAGCACCCGCAAGCACTTGTGTTGTGCCCGACTCGCGAATTATCAGAACAGGTTGCCCAGGAAACGAAGCATATTGCATCGGGTGGTAAGCTGGAAATTGTTGTCGTTGTGGGAGGGCGTCCGCTAAGAACCCAGGCTCAGAAAATTGAACGGGGCGTTGATATTGTTGTCGGCACGCCTGGCCGGATAATTGACTTACATAAGCGAGGCATTCTCTCTTTCGATAATCTGAATACGGTCGTACTGGACGAGGCGGACCGAATGCTTGATATCGGTTTTCGGCCCGATATGGAATTCATTTTGAAGCGTTGTCCGAAACAAAGGCAGACGCTACTGCTTTCTGCAACCATTCCTGATGATGTTGAACGGATTGCTCAGCGGTTTATGAGAGAGCCGATTCGAATCGATCTGTCCGGCGAGAACGTGACCGCTTCGTCGGTTGACCAGTATTATTGCACGGTCGATGAACATAAAAAATTTCCTTTCCTGATTAAATTACTCTCCGTTGAAAAGCCCAGGCAGGTCATTGTTTTTTGCCGAACGAAGCGAAAAGCTGATCTACTTTACAATAAGTTTCGCACACGCTTGGATAGCGTCGCAGCACTCCATGGCGATTTGCCTCAAACGAAGCGAGATCGTGTGATGCAACAATTTCGTGATGGGAAAGTCCGTTTACTTGTCGCCACCGATATTGTCGGACGTGGCATCGATGTCGGCGGAATTTCGCACATCATTAACTATGATATCCCCGAACATTCCGACGATTACGTGCATCGAATCGGACGGGCAGGAAGGCTCTCTTCGGAGTTCCTGGGAAAAGCATTTACCTTTGTCACCAAAGAGCAGGGCGATGAATTGACACGCATCGAAATGCTGGTGAATCGCATGATTCCCGAATACGAACTGACTGACTGATTGTT
This sequence comes from Planctomycetota bacterium, assembly GCA_024278285.1. Taxonomy (GTDB): domain Bacteria; phylum Planctomycetota; class Planctomycetia; order Planctomycetales; family Planctomycetaceae; genus Rubinisphaera. The sequence continues at coordinate 3,671 of JAJRTM010000543.1, read as the reverse complement.
CTTTGATCCCTTTACGAAGAGGTGAATCAGACAAATCATCCGACCCGTTTGAAGATTGAGATATTCAGCGAAGTAAGGTCTGCTTGCTGTGCAGACCAATTGCAACTTGCACCTACAAGACATACATTGCCATCATAGCACTTATCTTTCTCCATCGTGGTCTGCACAGCAGACCCTACTTCGCTTCACACAGTAATAACAGAGTGAAATACTTTATCAGCAAACCCTATTTATAGGGCGGTGTCTGTTTGGGGAATTTCAGGAGCATTTGTAGTTGCTGCCAGGCTTTCCAGTTGTCCCAGCCGAGTTTTTCAAACATGTCGCGGCGTTTTTTGAAGTGCAACAGCGGCGATGACTCTTTCAGGTTTTTGTTCAGAGATTGAATTGCGGCTGCGAAATGTTTTGCTCTGCGATTCTTGCGAACTGCAAGTAACCAGTAATCGCTGCCGGTAGGATCGGCCCAAGTTTCAAACGCTTGGTAAGCGTCTTCAAATTGCTTATCCTGCTCTTTTTGATTTTTGATCGGATGCTTCGCGATTACATCAGGCAGTTCCCGGTAAGCAATCGCTCTGGCTTTGCGGTACAAGGCATCGACAAGTTGCTTCTTTTCTTTTTCTGCTTCGTCGTGAGATTTTTTGGCTTCCTTATCTTCCTTGGGAACTCGCTTGCCAAGAGAAGCGACTATTTTCTGCTGATCGAAACTGGCGATCAATTCATCAGCCGCTTTGATGATTTCATCGAGGCGATCTTTCCGTTTTTCTTTGGTGTCGAGTTTTTCAAGTCGAACCACCAAAGGTTGGCGGTCTTTGTTATCTTCTTTGCGAAGTTGAGTAAACAGTTTTTTGAATGGCTCTTTCAGCGGATCGAGAGTCGCAAGATGTTTCAGCTTTACTGCACGAATCTGTTTTTCCAGCGTCCCGGCTGCACTGTTTTTTGACTGAGTTTTTGTTGCAGATGGTTTCGTATAAAGGTACTCCACTCGGTAATTGGTACTGGCGTGATCGTTGGCGGAAAATTTGATTGTCCCCAGAAGAAGATCTCCAGCTTTCAGTGAAGTCGGTAAGCCGGTTGGTTCTACCAGATAGAATGTTTTCGATTCTCCCGGCAGGAGTAGCCCGGCAACCGATCCGCCCCGTTTGGCGGCGGCGTCTGCTTTGGATGTTTTGAACGACAACGAAATCGGTTTGCTCAATGGTTGATCAACCGTGAGTAGCACCGATTTATATCGTTCCAAAGCAGAGGTATCTCGATGACGGGAAATCACGTGTATCTGATACGTTCCTTTGTCGAGCGAAATCGGATCTGGGAACATATCATTCGTTGTCACTCGGCGGTCGTTACTGTCGTAAATGTGATAGAGATAAGAACCGATTGTTGAATCGTACAACAAATCTTCGAGAGCCTGGATTTGAAGTGTGACACGCGATTTGGCTGTCAGTTTCAACTCGTACTGAAGGGTTAATTCGTTGACTGAATCGCCATTGGGAAGTAAATCGCGATCTCGGTTCAATACTTTAATCTCATGTTTTTTTGGTGAAATCATTTGTCGTAATGTTGATAGTGTCCCTTTGGGAGAAACCTTTTCAGCCGGCAGGATATTTCGCAAAGTGATATCAGTTCCTCCCTGTCCGGTACTTAATGTCACAATACGGTTGTCTGGTTCGCTGCCATGAAATCGCAAACGATATTTGACGTGGCTCTTTCCCAGGACCGACCAATACTGAGCCAGATCAACTTCCAGCATGCGACCGGCAACCACAGGAAATGAATGAACGGTTTTTACATCGGGAACCAGTTTGTAATAAGTCCCCGATTCCGCATCTTCAAACTGATGTCCATCCAGTAACTGCATTGTATGAATGCGGAAGAATTTGACATCCGCTGTTTGCGTCAACATCATTTCCAGTTCACACCAGGTTGCTCCTTCGGGAACAGTGATGAATTTTCGATGAACAATCCCAGGATCGAAATCTTCTTCCCACTTCAGCGATCCTTTTCTCGATACTTTCTTCTGGTTGGTGTGCGGAATAATGACGGTCACAGGAAGTCGGAAAACCGGGCCGCCCGGTTGATCTTTTTCACGAGCTTGCACTTCCGCATAATGGACGCCGGGCTTCAATTTTGTCGGATCAACAAGCACTTCAAAACGGTTGCCGCCGTGAGTCAGGTGAAGTAAATCGCCACATTGCACCCAGTCGGCTGTTGATTTCATCGTCAATGTTTCAGAAACAGCCAGCCGTTGTTTGATCGTTGCCTTTTCTTTTAACTTGGCTGAAATATAAACTCGAAATGATGTCGCTGCTTTTGTTTGATACGCTTCCCTCAAATAAATTCCGCGTCCGTTGTGAAGAGCGGGGACTCTCAATTTGTAATTAAGTTGATGGGCGTACGAATCTGCATGCGCGACCAGATAACCCCACGCTTTATCGACTTGAAGCAGCCCCGGTCCTGCACCGAAAACGTCTGCCTCTTTTACCGGAATGGCTGTATTCTGAATCGCTTTTCGTACCGCGTGGGGCGTGTAAGCAACCTTCTTTTGCTTCGCAGCAGAGAGCATCAACGCGATATTCCCACACGCATTCGGGGAAGCCATCGAAGTCCCGTTCATTTGCTGGGACGCTTGACGGGTCCAGTTGGGAACGGGCGAAATCGCACCGCCGGGGGCAAAAATATCAACGCCGAGATCCCCGTCGGATGTCGGCCCGCGCGATGTCCAGGTATAAGGCAGGCCGGGCAGTTTTTGACGCAGCGAATATTCGGACCGCATCATTTCCGGAGAAACATAAGCCCCGACGCCGATCAATTCAGAAGTTGTTCCCCCCGGACCACCGACCGTCGAAAGAGCTGGTCCCGCATTGCCTGCACTGGAAACAAATATGACATCATGCTCTTGCACAATTTCCGCATACAGTTCGGCGACGCGTCCGAAATTCGGGGTTGAAGTTGGTTCGCCGTAACTCATGTTGATTAAATCACAATGATTATCCAGGACCGCTTTCAAACCGCGAACCAAACCGGGACCAGTTTCCATGCCGCCCAGTCGAGTATCTCCAATTTTCACGGAAACAATTTGTGCCCCCGGTGCGACTCCGTTCCATTCAGGTTTGTTCGGGTAATAAGCAGAAACAATCCCGGCAACATGCGTGCCATGTGCGCCGGTGTCGGTCACAATCGAGAGAACTTTTCCCGATTCATAAATGTTAACGCCAAAATTCACGTTGATCGGATCGGCAAAGGTGCTGAATTTTCGTTCGACTCGAAAATTCGTCATTACCAATTCTTCGGCCAGGTTTCCGTCTGCATCGGTATCGACAACGGCTCGGAAATGTTTCCCGTCATGAAAAACGAGACAATCATAAATAGGGCCGGGATCGGAATACGCTTTGATCATTTCATCGAGCAGATCAATTTGTGCTTTCAGTTCGAGCCGATCTTTTTTCTGTTCTGCGTTCGGCTTCGGATGATCGGTATCCCATTGTGCGAGTTTGCGTTTCAGTTCTGCCTGATGTTCGCGTTCTTTTTTCTTGAACGCTTTGGTCCGTTCTTTTTTGAGAATCGCGACAAGATCTTCCGGAAACAGATCGTAGCCAGCTTTCATGCCACGGCGATATTCCCCCGTTGGATTTTTCCACTTGAGATCGACTGTTAATTCACGTCCGGTTAATCCGAGC
>JAJRTM010000542.1 GCA_024278285.1 Planctomycetota bacterium | reverse complement strand
GGTAGTTCGATCACCAAATAAAATTCGTCCCGCTTATTCACTGAAGGAATTACCCATGCGTCATTCAGGCAAATATTTCGCGTTGATTTTACTGTTCGCGCTGGTCACTCTCCCGTTACAGGCAGCCGAGCATACGAAGGATTCGCTGGAAACGGTGAAGAAAAATTTGAAGCAAAAAAAAGCGGTGCTGCTTGATGTGCGTGAGCTTGCCGAGTGGGACAAAGGGCATCTCAAAGGAGCGATTCTGGTACCACTCAGTAAGTTGAGGCAAGGCGTAGACAAGAAATGGCTGGAGAAAAAAATTCCCGCTCATAAAATTGTCTACACTCATTGTGCACATGGATTTCGAGCGTTAGCTGCGGGAGATTTTCTCAAAAAACAAGGCTATAACGTTCGCAGTCTCAAGCAGGGTTATCAGGAACTGTTAGATGGCCCGTTTGAACAAGCGGAAAAATAAAGGGTACCCAAAACAACCCGGCGGTATTATCCCCGGGTTGAATGTTCGCTCAGTTTTCAATTTCAATTCCAAAACTATCGCAGTCTTGTGATAGAAGGAGCGGGGACAAACTTTGACGTTCTGCTTGATGAGTGCGGAACCGAAGGGAGTGTGCGGTAACCATCGTTGTTGCTGACAGACTGTTCAAAGTAGGGGTTTGATCGTGTCGGAACGGTTTGCCAGGGGGTGAATGAGGAGTGACTTTTGTTCTTATCGAAATTTGGATCAGCCGCTGGTGTAGGAACCTTGTTTTGTTCGTGCGTTGGTGTCCCCAAGCCTGGTGCGCTCGGTACGGTCAATGTTGGTGGAGTGCTGACTCCCGGCAGGATCGTTGGTGATCCGAAGCCCTGTGTCCCACAGCAGCCACCTGTATAAGCTGGGATTTGTGGAGCACAAACAGGTGCACGATGTTGCTCCCAAACGGTGCTGATGCGTCTTCTGGGAACCATTGTCTGGCACGGGACCATTCGGTGTCGCATCACAGATCGATACTCTGTTTGTGGGACGGTGATGACCACCTGACGGTAAGTCGTCACAGGAACCTGTTCGCAATAACTTTCTCGACGATAAGTTGTTCGTGGAACCATATCCCAGGAAACAACACGACGGGGAACTAAACGAGGCCGTGGCGTAATGCACCTTGGAGCATACGAAACGGGAGCCTGTGGCATCATTTTACAAATGCAACTGCGCCGCATACATCGCCTGCACTCTCTTCGCGCACGTCCACGAAATTGCCTGCAACCGACGCAGCTACCACAGCCGCCACATGCACGGGCGATACTGGGAAATATTTGAGCCACAGCAGTACGCTGTTCGACGCCGACGGCGGTTAATGAGACAAGCAAAGTTAATATTACAGGCCAACGCATGTTGGAAACTCCCAAATCATTCAGTTAATTTCGATTATTTCAGGTCTAACGACAGAAAAATAGTCGTGCCTACCCTCTTAATCGGCATAACCGTTACAGCTTATCACTCTTTTTTTGTTACAATCGAAAAGAGAGGCAAAATATTCGGGCTAAAACAGACGACATAGTGTGAACATGCGGTCCCATCTGTGGCATGATAAGCAAGAAGACAAAGGTCAGAAAATGAGTCACGATCAATATCAGAATCCGTTAATTACCCGTTACGCATCCCAGGAGATGAGTTTTCTGTGGTCTGCCCAGAAGAAACATTCCACCTGGAGAAAGTTATGGCTGGCGTTAGCGGAATCTCAAAAAGAGTTGGGGCTGGATATCAGCGAGGCTCAACTCGATCAGATGCGGGTCAGCCTGGATGATATCGATTTTGAAAAAGCGGCTGAACACGAAAAGAACCTGCGTCACGATGTGATGGCTCATGTCCACACGTTTGGTGAGCAATGCCCGGACGCGATGCCGATTATACATTTAGGGGCAACGAGTTGCTTTGTGACAGATAATTCGGAATTGATTCAAATTAAGGAATCGCTCGAACTGATCCGCAAACGGCTTGTTAACACCATCGATGAGCTGGCTCAATTTGCGTATGAATATCGAAATCTCCCTTGCCTGGGGTTCACTCATTTGCAGCCTGCCCAACCAACAACGGTTGGCAAGCGGGCGACGTTATGGTGTTACGATCTGGTTCTTGATCTTGAAGAAATCAATCATCGCCTGGCGGAACTGAAGTTTCGGGGCATCAAGGGAACAACCGGGACACAGGCAACATTTTTGCAACTCTTTGAAGGGGATCACGGAAAAGTTGCCGCTTTGGATCGCCTGATTTGCGACAAAGTCGGCTTTAAGGAATCTGTTGCGGTCAGCGGGCAAACGTATTCTCGTAAAATAGATTCTCAGGTTCTCGCCTGTTTAAGTGGTGTCGGGCAGTCGGCTCATAAAGCAGGAACAGATGTCCGGATTTTACAGCATCGAAAAGAGTTGGAAGAACCGTTCGAGAAAAATCAGATCGGCTCTTCCGCAATGGCGTATAAACGCAATCCGATGAGGTCCGAACGAATGTGTGCGCTCTCCCGGTTCGCGATTTCGCTGACAGAAAATGCCGACTACACGATGGCAACCCAGTGGATGGAACGAACACTCGATGACAGCGCCAACCGTCGCCTTTCGATGCCGCAATCGTTTTTGGCGATTGATGCAACGCTCATTTTATATCGCAACATCGCAGACGGCTTAGTCGTTTATCCAAAAGTGATTGAAAAACATTTACAAGCCGAACTCCCCTTCATGGCGACCGAAGAAATCCTGATGGCTGGCGTCACCGCAGGCGGAGACCGCCAGGAATTACACGAACGCATCCGCGTCCATTCGCAGGAAGCTTCAAAAGTAGTGAAGGAGCAGGGAGGATCAAACGATTTAATCGAACGTCTGCAAGTCGATGATAAATTCGCAAAGATCGACCTCAGCGCAACACTCGATGCCTCAAAATATATCGGCCGCGCCCCCGAGCAAGTCGACGAATTCATCACCCAATTCATCCGCCCCATTCGTAGCCAGTATGCAAATGATTTGAAAAGCGAAAACGAAGAATTAAAAGTATAAACACCTTTAAACCGTATCATTGCTCACAATCTTTTGAGAACCCTAAACTCATGCTATACCAATTAAATTTACGTTTATTTTAGTTTGTCAATCAGCCGCTTGGCATTGGGGGCGAGGGCAATCACTTTGTTTGGATCAATTTGTGCGAGGATGTCTGGAGATGTGCGTGCAAAAGGGGACCACTTGGGTGGCTTGATTTGCGTTGAAAATGGTCCCACCGTAGCAAATTCCGCGTGGTGTAGTAATTTCTACTACATTTGCGGAGGTCAGGATGCTAACGGTGTACG
>JAJRTM010000541.1 GCA_024278285.1 Planctomycetota bacterium | reverse complement strand
GCCAACCGATGGCAACACGATCACAGACAAAAAAAGGTTGGCAAAAAACGCTTCGTGATGATGACATCATGCTCGCATTAACACGCTGCCCATTAACCGCTGAAGATTTTCTGGTTCTTAGTCAAACGTGGTCGCAACCGTTTACCAGTCTCCGGCGGGTACAGGAGCGGATGAAAGATCTCACAGCCGTGGGCCAGTTGCATTCGTGGCGTTATGCCACGACTGGACAAGGCGGTGCTCGGCTGTATTACAAACTGACATTGGCTGGGTATCGCACGGTGATGCAGGATGATGAGATCAAGCCGCCGACGAAACGTTTCTTTAAGGAAATGAATCCCGGACGGCATCGGCATCAACAGGCGTTGTCAAAATTCATTGTGCAGACTTATGTTGCTGCCCATCATCGAGGAATTGACGTGATTGATTTTCATCCCGAGAACACATTCAGAATTGATTGTGGCGAACGTCCTCTTTTTCCTGATGCTCACTTCAAACTGCTACTGCCTAATGGGAAAGAATTCACCTATTGCGTGGAACTCGATAACAGTACCGAGCGAGTTTTTTCGTACAAAGATGCGGACAGTATTACGAGTAAGATGCAGCGGTATCTGGTCGATATGGTTGGCACACCAGATTATCGGGTTCTGTTTGTCATCACGGGAGCAAAACAGCGGAAGCAGAACATTATTGAAGCCGCCAGGCAATTGACGGGTGGGAATTCGTTTGTTCCATTTTATATTGTCTCTCTCGATGAATACCTTTGCAAACAAGATGCGTTATTCGCTCCCTGTTTTCATTCGCCGCAGGATGAAAACATCCCGTTGTTGCGGTCTCAGACGCGACAGTTTCAAGTTTACCGAAGAATGTTGGAAACTCCTGCTTTGGTGTGATACCTTGCCTCGCCTGTTGGCAGGCTTGTTGCTCCGATGGTGCAGAGTTTACGTAAATTAAATCTCACCACTCCTTTGGGACTGGTTAGTCACCCCCGAGCAGACTTCAAGCCACGACGGGACGAAGAAAACCCGTGAATGAAACATGCAAGTTCAAACGCGGGTTCTTTGTGGTCGCATGGCGAATTTGTTTTACACTCGCCTCTTTGTTCAGATCCGTTCAAGAGGTAAGCAAGTCTATTCTACTTGGCAGACAATTTCCGACTGCTGCGGTACGCTCTTTTTCCTATGCTGATATCAATAAGTGATACACCGACCAACGAACGCGGACCACGGCACATGCGGTCGATTCTGGCTGCGATCCATCATGCGTCATCCAGAAAATATCCGGTTTCATTTCTCATCGGTCGGCATGAACAACAAGTTGGATTGTATTGCCGATTTCCCGGATTGCTACATCGATTGATTCAGGGTCAATTTCATGCGAAGTATCCTGATTGCACGGTTGAATTGCTGGAAGATAATTCACTCGATTGCCCGGCAGGATATGAAATATGGTCCATGAATTTGCATTTGCGGCCTGACCTGTTTCCGATATTGCGGTATCAACAGTTTGAAGATGTCATTCATAACGAAGTCGATGATCCGATTGGTGGTGTGCTACAAGCGGTTGCTCCTGGTGCCGACAATGTGCAAGCGATGATTGAACTGACAGTTTTTCCTGCCAATGCTCGAAGAATTCGGTATTCACAAACTTCCGTCGAGCAGTTGGCTCGTCCATTCTTTCGGAAATATCGCAGCTTTGCCCGTCAGTACGCTTTTTTCATTTGTAGCTCGAAACATTGGCAGCGAATCTTGGCTGGTCTATTCTCACAATTCTTTGCCAGTAAACGGGAAGAACGGATCACGTCAGACGAAGAACTCAACAAAACCTCCTCACGTATGCACGATAACGAAAAGGATTTACAAGCTGCATCAGTCAAGCTGGGACAACATCTGTTTGAGGTGCAATTAAGATTGATTGTTTATGCACCGACTGGACAAAAACAGAATGCGGTTCACAAATTGCAGGAGATGGCAGCGATCCTTAATAAATTTACGGAACCACGATTGGGATTATTTCAGTCTTCACCCAGATCAAAGAACGATACAAAGCGAAAGCAACGAGGTTCTTTACTTTCAGACGAAGAACTTTCCACATTGTGGCATTTGCCGACCAGTTCAGTCCGCGATGTTTCACTTCAAGCAACGCATTCAAGGCGGTTGGAACCGCCCGTGGAATTACCCCTCAAGAAAAGGGAATCCTTGGAATCCGGTTCCGGGATTTGTGAACTCGGGCGAGTTTCATTTCAGGATAGGGATGAGCGATTCGGAATTCGGGCAGAAGATCGGTTTCGGCATCTGTTCATCGTGGGCAAAACTGGAAACGGTAAATCAACCGTGATGCAGAACGCGATTCTGTCTGACATGCAATCGGGTGATGGACTGGCGATTGTTGATCCTCACGGCGATCTGGCAGATGCAGTGCTCGCATCGGTTCCGAGTCATCGCACGAACGATGTAATTTTGATTGACCCGAGTGACTTGGCGTATCCGGTCGGTTTCAATCCGCTTGATGTCGATCCCAAAATGGTTGATGTCGCTTGTGATGGAGTGGTCAGTACATTCCGCAAAGTCTTCGGCACGGGAACGCACACGCCGCGTCTGGAGGATATTCTGTGGAACACCGTTCTTGCACTGATGCAGGCAGGGGATTGTACGGTTCTTGACATGCTGCGGATGTTTGATGTTGATGATGCTTTTCGCAGAGATGTTTTAGCCCGCGTTGATGATCCTGTCGTTTGTAACTGGTGGAAGACCACGTTTCCGAAACTCCGTTCCCTCAAAGGAGAAGACCCGTTTGCATCGGTTGAGAACAAATTACGGCAACTGCTGACCAATTCCGTGATCCGCAACATGGTCTCACAACCGAAGAGTCGAATTGATTTTAGAGTTGCAATGGATAGCGGCAAGATTATCATTATCAATCTCTCCAAAGGAAAGCTCGGGGAACGAACGTCGTCTTTTCTTGGTTCGCTGTTTGTCACACAATTGCAATTGGCGACAATGACACGAGCTATGATTCCAGAGCAGGATCGCAGGCCGTTTTATCTTTACGTCGATGAATTCCAGAATGTGGCGACTTCCAGCTTTAGTTCGTTTCTTTCGGAAGCCCGTAAATACAAACTCGGCTTGTGCCTAGCAACTCAATTTCTCGATCAAGTGGAACAAGAAACATTACAGGCAGTCTTCGGCAACATCGGCAGCCTGCTCGTTTTTGCAGTGGGTCCGAATGACGCAACTCTTCTTGCGGAACAACTGACCGGCAACGTCACGCCAGCAGATTTAATCGCGTTGCCAAAGTATCGAGCCTGCATTCGCCTAATGATCGATGGCATGTCCCGCCCTGCGTTTACCATGGAGACGATTAAGCCCGAACCAAACATTGTTGACCGTTCTGAGTTTGTGAGAGAACAATCTCGTCGTCGATATTCTCAACCGGCTGAAGCAATCCAAAAACAGATTGCCCTTTCTTTCAGTTCGGTTTGACCGGTTACCAATTTGCTGGCATTCTTTCAAACTGATGAAATGCAGTTCCATCATTCTCGGTGTTGATGAACGCAATCAGTTGATTGATGATTTTTTGTCATCAGCCAAGGGCGAAGAAGTTCATTACGCCGACATTGCCTGGTTTCTCAAGCTCGATCCCTTTTATGTCAATTGCTGGTTGAAGAAGTACAACAGGGGGAATTGGATCAATGGCAAAAACTCGTTCTGGTGGAAATGGTCTCCTCAAAATGAATCTGATTTTTCCAGTGAAGATCAGAAAAGTATGGACTGAATGACCAGTTTGAGGTAGAATACCGTCATGAAAACATCATTATCCGATGAACAACGTCAAGCACTCACTCAGGAACCGGAAGGGGTTCTGGTCGAAGATGCTCAAACGCAAAAAATCTATTTCCTGACCGATGCCGATTTGCATCAACGTGCCATGGACGCATTGCGGCGACAGGAAGACCGTGCAGCGATTCAAGCGGGGATTGACGACATGGAAGCGGGTCGCGTTGTCCCTTATGAAGAGGTTAGCCGTCGCCTGCATACTTACCTCCAAGAGAAATATGATCTTCCTCTGGGTGATGCATGACGTTTCAAGTCGTCATTTCAACTCAAGCAACCGCCGAGCTCCAAGCATCGGCAGAATGGTGGGCTGAAAATCGTGAACCGATACAAGCCGCTCGCTGGTTTATAGGCTTTGATACAAAAATTAAAGGGCTTGCCAATAATCCACACAAATGGTCAATTGCTGAGGAGGACATGGGATTTCCGTTTGAAATTCGTCAACTCAACTTTGGTCTTTCTTCTCGGGCAACGCATCGTGCGGTTTTCACAATTGTAGAGCCAAATGTTGTATTGGTACTCACAATTCGTCATCTTGCTCAGGATCGCATCACTCCTGAAGATGTGAATCCAGATGACCTTCAGTAATTTTCATCAACATAATTATCCGCAAACGGTAATTCAAGCTGTATTTCGCGAGGTGGCAGTGGATGAAACGCACGTCCCTTTGCCATTCGCCAGAAGATACCTGGTTCAATATCCAGAATTCTCTGAATCGCTTTGGCTTGTTGTTCCGTCAGATATTCCAGAAAGATTTTCTTGGTACTTCGTTTGGCGGTTTCAACCAGGGGACGATGCTTTTTACCAAGGAGTTCTTTCATTCGTTTACGTTGCTCAAAACGCTGGTTATAAAGACTGTTTGGTCGGTAGATGTAGGTGATGCGTTCCGGATAAAACCAGTCCTCCTGCTGTAACGGCAGGATAGATGGTCCTTCGCCCCAATGTTTTGATTTTGTAGCTCGCAGCGTTTCGCCAATGCCGCCGATGGCGATAGCCTGTTCATATTCAATCCGTACGATGGGATGATTTTGTAAATCCCCAATCGTGAACAAAGGGAGTTCCGAATCAGCAGCGTATTCTTGTACGCATTCGTTGGATAAGCAGGCCTCAACCAGAATCCGGGCATACTGCCCAGCTTGGTCAGCACGTCGACGAAATTCGATATCAGTTTCGTCGGGAAGTCGTAATGTTCGCAAAGGGAACCAGTGTATCACAAGAATAAAATTCTTGCTTGCGCCGCACTATTCTCTCTGGCACTCTACCTCTCCTGTGCCTGAAAAGATGACTGAAACCAACGCCGGCGAATTGATCACAGAATTACAATATTCTGTCGATGAGTTATCGCAAGAAGTACACGTTCTGCGGTGTGTACTGGATGAAATCCGAGAAGATTTTCGCTGGGCTTTGCACAATGGATATCCCACACCAGAATACAAATTACAACACCCCATTCTAAAAAAGATGGCTCTCGATCCCAGTGCAACCGATTGGCAGAATCGGCTCGAAATTGTGACAGAGAGTGTGGGAAGTCACGAAGCGAGTAAAAACAGAGTACCGACCACACTGCCTGTTGAACTCGATCAACCAGAAAGCCGAAAAGATCCCGAGTTGGTTCCACAGGAAGAGGAACTTGGGAATGCTGAAGTAGAAAAAACAGAAGAGATTGAAAAAACAAAATCAGTTACAAGTTTACTTGCCCACAATACACAAGAGCGAAATGACGATCATGAACAATGGATCAAAACTGTTCGTGATCCTGCTTACAAAAACAGTGAAGGCTTGCGAAAGCTGCAAGCAAGTGACGGACAAGCAACCGCAGAATATGAAGTCGCTCCACTACCAGATGGAAGATGGGCCATCCGTACTTCGCTTTCTTACTGGTGTGGAAATTGTGAAGGTTATCATTCCGGCTGGGATGTTTATGGATCACGAGATGTCTGCATTGATCAATTTGAGAGCAGAGCAAAACAATTCTTTCAAAAGTCAATCGATGGTGAAGGGAATGAGACACAACAACATGCCCGCAAAGAGATACTCAAGCATTTTGAAACAGGTCTCTTTGGATTTGTTGAACCAGATATCGTTCAGGAAGAGACAAAATGGAACGGTGTTCCTGAGAATGAAACCATTGACGATGAGAGTATTGAGCCACTCAAACATCGTATCCTTGAATATCT
>JAJRTM010000540.1 GCA_024278285.1 Planctomycetota bacterium | reverse complement strand
TTCGGGACTACCTATTAACTGGGGCAACGACCCCGGATTAAAATCCGGGGCTATTTGCCTCTGTCCCTCTGGGACTGATGACTCGGCTTTGCCTGAAAATACTTATGTATAAACAACAGGTGCAAGCACGCCATCCTACGGTTTTATGATTCGTTTTTCTGAAATAAAATCCACTATCAAAGATAGTATTAATGATGTTCAATATATTCGAAAAATTGGTTCTCTTGATCGCGTGCTGCTTTTGTGTTACTGAAAATGCCAGGGCGGCTGATTGGCCGATGTGGCGGGGAGATGCCGGTCGGACCGCGGCTACGAATGAACGGTTGCCGGGCGAATTGAATCTGGCCTGGAAAATCGAACTGCCCCCGCTAGAAGCAGCGTGGCCAAATCAGCCGCAGTTGCAGTTTGATGTCGGGTATCAACCGGTGATCGCGGGCGGCATCATGTTTGTTGCTTCGTCCGCGAATGATTCCGTAACGGCCTACGAATTGAAAACAGGCAAACAGCGATGGCGATTTTTCGCCGAAGGACCGATTCGATTTGCACCGGCTGCCAGTGAAGGCAAAATTTTCTTCAGTTGCGATGATGGGTATCTTTACTGCTTAGAGGCATCCAGCGGAAAACTGCTTTGGAAGTTTCGTGGTGCGCCGACGGATCGAAAAATCATCGGCAATAAACGATTAATCTCCGCCTGGCCGGCACGTGGCGCGCCGGTGGTCAAAGAGGGGAAGGTTTATTTTGCGGCGAGCATCTGGCCTTTTATGGGAACTTTTGTGTCTGCGATTGATGCCCAAACCGGCAAACTCATCTGGAAAAACAGCGGGACCGGATCACTTTATCTGATGCAGCCACACGACAGTTCTGCTTTCGGGGGAGTGACGCCGCAAGGTTATTTGGCGATTTCGGGAGATTCGCTGATCGTGCCGAACGGGCGATCTGCTCCTGCTTGTTTCGATCTTGTAACAGGGAAGTTCAAGTATTTTCATCTGGGGGAAAACAAACGCAGGGGCAGTTACGCGGTCGCTGCGAATCAGAACTTTTTCTTCAACACAAGAACAGTTTACGACACCGCAACGGGCAACAGTTCGTTCAGTTTACCGACTTCCGATTTGCCGATTATTACAGAAGAGACCGTTTACTGTGGCGGCTCCAGCTTGAACGCTTACGATTTGAAATCGCCCGTTACCAAAACAGAACGGGACCGAAAAGGCCGCGATATCAGCCGCTTATCACTAACTCGAAAATGGGAAGTGGATGCAGCGTATCGATTATGGTTGAAAGCGGGGAGCCGATTGTATGGTTCGCAGAAAGGAAAAATCGCTGCGTTCCAGTTGGATGACCAAACAGAAAAACCTTTGCCTGCCTGGCAGAAGGATCTCTCCGGGGAAATCTGTTCGATGATTGCTGCGGATGGTTGCCTTGTTGTTTCGACCGTTGAAGGCAGCTTGTATTGTTTCTCTGGAGAAACAATCACACAACCAGTAACGCATAAGAAAACGATTGCAAAAAGTTCATCCGCTCAAAGGGTTGATCAAGAATCGGTACAGCGTTTGATAACGCAATTCCATATCACAGAAGGATATTGCCTGGCGTTCGGTCTGAACGATGGGCATCAATTGGCGGAATTGGCCCGGCAGACAAAGCTGCAAATTGTTGGAGTTGATGCGGACTCAAAAAAGATCTCACAAATACGCAGCCGGCTGGATGCTCTTTCACTTTACGGTAAACGTATTTCGGTCTTTGAAAACGATCCGGTTCAGTTGGACCTCTCCCCTTATCTGGCAAGTCTGATCATCTCCGAAAATATCGACGCTTCGGGGATTGATCAAGCATCGCCGTTCGTTCGTAGAGTCTTTCATGCACTTCGCCCTTATGGCGGAGTCGCTGTTTTCAATATTTCTGATGAGCAGCATGAAAAATTCGATGCTGCAGTCATAGAAGCGAAGTTGGAGAATGCAGTAGTTTCTCGCTTTGAAAAGATGACCATTCTGAAACGAGCCGGCGCACTGCCCGGTTCGGGGGATTGGACGCATCAATATGCGGATGCTGCCAACACCGCGGTTTCCAAAGATAGCCTGGTAAAAGCACCGCTCGGGATTTTGTGGTTTGGGGGATCGACGAACGAAACGATTTTGCCTCGTCACGGGCATGGTCCGAGTGAGCAGATTGTGGGCGGGCGGCTGTTCATCGAAGGAGTTGATTCGATGCGGGCGATGGATGTTTATACCGGTCGCGTTTTGTGGGATGCGAAACTGCCTGGTATCGGGAAATTTTATAACAATACGAGCCATCAGCCGGGGGCAAATTCGGTCGGAAGCAATTACGCCTCGGCTGAAGATGGTGTTTACATCGCGTATGGCAACAAAGGGTTACGGCTCGATCCGAAAACGGGAAAGATACTTACTGAATTCAAATTGCCTGCCGATGAAAATTCAAAAGCTCCCGAATGGGGTTATATTGGTCTCTGGGAAAATCTGCTGATTGTTGGTTCCAGCCCGATTAAAGAAGAAGGGAAAACGCCTGGAAGATTCACACAGGATGGCACGACCAGCAAACGGCTCGTCGTGATGGATCGGTATTCAGGAAAGGTACTTTGGACGAAAGAAGCAGCGTTTGGTTTTCGTCATAACGCGATTGTGCTGGGCGATGGAAAACTGTTTTGTATTGATCGCCTGCCCGATTCTGTTGTCGAAATTATGAAACGACGCGGCCTTAAAATTAAAGGAACAGATCGGCTTATCGCCTTGGATGCCGTCTCTGGAAAAGAGATTTGGAGCAGCGACAAAAACATCTTCGGAACCTGGCTCGGCTATTCCGCAGAGTTTGGAATCCTTCTGCAATCCGGGCGGGC
>JAJRTM010000539.1 GCA_024278285.1 Planctomycetota bacterium | reverse complement strand
CTTCGTGACCCAAAACTTAAAAGCTGATTTCGTGATTTAATTGACCGAGGCTAAACGTTACACGTCGCCATGGTCGCCGTCATGCGGAAACTCTTGTTGATGATGAACACCATGCTCAAAACCGATACCAAATGGAACGCTCACCTTAAAGAAAGTTGAAAATGATCACAAAACCAAAACTAATTCCTTGACTTTTGACACAGCCACTCCGTGGTTCACATTTTTCTTTTTCGTGGTAAATATTTTCCGGTCACTTCTGCACAGCATTTCATTGATAAGATACTAGCGTCTTCCTTCTGACTGGTTCCGACTTACCCGAGGCAGGGTACGTTGCACGATCTTGACCGTATGGCATTACATGCCGTTTGCAGTAACTTCTGGTGTTCCGATTGAAGCTTCAAAGAATTTCAATGCGGGTTGGAAGGCAAATTCGTGGCTGCCGGGTGGTTCGCTGAATTTTGGTTTGGGGCCGCCTGCCTGTTGATAGAGACTTGAGATTAACTTGATTGACCGCTTTGCTTCTTGCGGACTGAATCCATCTTTCACTGCATTTGAAAAATGGATCGGGCGTGGTGATACCAGCAAGGCCATTTCAGGAAGATCGAACTGAGGCAGCAAGCCAGGGATCGCGCCGCATGGACAATGCCTGTTGCGATCTTGAATGAACGAAACTCGCATACTTCCGAAAATCCCCTGCACCGATGTCGCTGCAACACGTGAATCGAACGCGGCTGCAGAAAGTGCGAGCAATCCGCCGGTGGAAACACCGGTAACCCCCACGCGTTTTCCATCGACCTGTTCATCGGAAAAAACGTGATCGAGAAGTATCTGCTGATGGGCAAAAAGCAGACTGTACCAGCAATAACCATCGAGCCGTAAGAGTCGATCAAGTTCGTGATGCGTATCGCGTCCCGGTTCCATGCCAACGTTTTCCATCGCGAAAACGAGATACCCTTTTTCTGCAAACTGTGCAGCACAAGCGTGCTGGTAGCTGTTTTGTTCTTCAAGAATCTGTTTCACTTTGCCATGCCCCATGAAGCAGACAATTGTGGGAAGATTTTTCTTTTTTGCAACGTGAGGTGTTAACCGATAGAAGCGAAATATTCTAATTTCGTTATGACGGACATGAAATTCCTGCTGTGTGAATTTGCCTCGATCAATCGAATCTCCCACTGCAACGATTTCCAATTTTCCCTGGTACGCAAAGACGAGCCGTTGTTTGAATTCTTCTCGGAGTTTCTGTTGCCAGGCGGTCCATTGTGCTTTACCTTGGAAAGAGGGAACGGCAAGAGGATGCTTTTTTGTTGCCCATTGTTCGTACGAGAAAGGTTTTTCCACTTTGACAGGGCCCGATGTATTCGGTTGATACCCTGCAATTTTTGTTGCCTGATGAACCTCCATCACCGCCAGACAAACCCACCATTTCGGCAAGCCCGTCAGTTGCTCCCCTGCATCGAACTGACAGTAATAAATGGAAGCGAGATGTTTTCCTCCTTTCAGGTTACCGTTGCTTGTACCACGATACGCCTCTTTTTGAAGTCGCTGCCAACCGAAATCAGCGGGAGAACGTCCGTCTGGAAACGACCAGGCTCCCGTATCGTTATACTGAAAGGCGGCAAAAACAACAGCCGGCTTTTTGAAATTGATGGTAACGCGATCACCGCTGCCTCCATCAAAAACATATCTTGGCTGCCCGATAAATTCTTCAGGCAACTGCTGCATTTTGTACTCACGATTCAAAAATGTTTTTGCTTCCACTTTGGTAATACCCGGAATAGTATTTGCCCGTTCAACCGATGCAACAACTGCATTTAAGGTAGAGTATGATTTTTCATTCTTTCTGATTTCCTCAAGCGTTGCGATGAGTTTTGCAACATCATCGACCAACAGGGAATCTGGTTGATACTGGAGCAGTGGCAGGATTTCCTGTAACTCGCCCGTTTTACCATTCAAGTGTAATTGCAAACCGTGTCTGCGAATTTGTTTAACCAGTTTGTCATCACGATGACCGCTGAGCCATCTGGGCCACAGACGTATGATATCGACACCTGCTTTGGCAAAATTATCGATCTGATCAGGACCGGGAATAAACCCAAGCTGTTGAGACTTCGGCAGCAGTTGGCGAAACTGCTTTGCCTGTGAAACACTTCTGACACCAACAAGCGTCCGTTGCGGATCTCCATGATTCAACACTTCCTGCGAGACCGCTTTGTTGTACTGATCGCCTTGCTCTTTCAAATCGAGCAGGACATTAATTTTCCCAAGGCATAACTGAAGGGCTTCGCGTAATGTCGGAATTTGCTCGCCCCGGTATTTTTCATCAAACCATGAACCGGCGTCAAGTTTTTTCAGCTCTGCCATCGTCAATGCCGAAGCTGGTCCTTGACCATTGGTTGTTCGATCAACAGTGGCATCGTGCAGCAGAAAAAGAATACCATCTTTACTGGTGCGAACATCGATCTCGACAGCGGTTGCCCCAATTTCAATCGCTCGCTGAAGGGCACAAAGCGTATCTTCGGGACGTTCGCTACTGGCCCCGCGATGTGCAACAATCCGCTGAACCGCCCGGCTCGCTTCAACCGTAGTTTCAGCAGAAAGGGAATTTGAAAACAGTATGCTGAAAAGAAATAAGGTCGCATAAAATATTTTCACTTGGTCGATTCTTTTCATTCAAAAAATAGAGATGTTCAGTGATGTTTTATTAGTATCGTTATCAACGAAATGCTGTGCAAAAGTGGCAGGATATTTTAAGAGGATTGGGTAGCCTATTCGCTTTTAGCGGTTGGATTGCATAGCAACAAGAGGTTCGCGGCATGTGGTTTCTTTTATCTTGGAAGTTTCATTGATAATGAACGCACATGGCGCGAGTTTCTTGTGCCTGAAGGCACCCAGCGTAACAGGACTCACTCATCACCCTTTACTGATTCAATAATAGTAACTATTCAGCGAAATTGTTATCAACCGTAGGGTCCGCTACTGCGGACCACGCTGGGAAGTGGAGCCCACTATTTCGTGCGGTGGCCCGCAGTAGCGGACCCTACAGACAACCATCATTCCTGCAAAACCTATATTTCGCTGAATCGTTACCAACAATATTCAATTGCGCAACTAAACTTCCTGTCAATTCATAAGCAACAGCCGTGCTGGAACGAACATGTATTTTGATAAGTTCTCAAAATATTTGAATTTCAGGGAAAATTTTATTGACATTTTTCCGATTTGCCTCAAAAATCTATTTCGAGAGACACACACAGATTCCTACCACAATTTCTCACATGGAATTGCTTTGCAGCCGATAGTAGCCTAGTGACGCTTTCGTTCTACTGTTTTGCGAAGCAACCTTGAATGTTGTTCCCTGCTCGTCCCCAAGGACCGGGCTTTTAGATCGGGTCGAATTGCATTTCGCAGAGGAGTGAGAAGTATTCATGACGAATCTTAAGCGTGAGAATTTTGTGTATTGTTGAATCAATCGACATTAGTACACCTTTTATTAACTTTGGAGACCGGGTATGCCCAAGTCCAATAATGCGGAGCCAGATTTCGAACTTATGTTTGACGAACAGACAGCTTATGTTGCAGATTTTGCCGATGCTTTTGATATGGAAGAATTTGAGAATCTCGGAATTAATCCGATTTCTCCTACAGAAGCCAAGCCAGGATCAGAGGATAAAGTAATGATGCTCGCTGCACGGTATGCAGCCGGAATGCCGCTTTGGCATGATGGAGATTGTTACGATCACGCCCCTGTTCTGGATGCAGAACTTCTCAGCGGGAATAGTGATGAACGCGAAAAAGAACCTGCCAAGGGAGAAATCGCGTGATTGCTATGATCACGCATAATTTAATCAAATAAAAAAAGGAGCCAGATTGGCTCCTTTTTTTATTTGGATTGTGAGACACAAAAAGAAGGCTGGAATACCTTATTCGAAGTCTGAAATATTAATAATTTCCAGTTCTCGGGTTCCCTGGGGAGTTTCCACAGAAACTTTGTCCCCCACTTTTTTTCCTTCCATCGCTTTGGCGAGCGGACTGGATGTCAGGATTTTCATCGGTTCGCATTCGTAATCTTCTTCGCCGGGACCGACGAATTCGTACTCTTCTTCGTCATCCCACTGCAAATCATTGACCTTCACGGTGCTTCCAAAGGTGACAACTCCTTTAGGCATATTTGCTTTATCGACAATATAGCAATTGGCGAGCTTTGACTTGAGCAGGTTGACTTTTGCCTGTGTCATCCCCTGCTGTTCTCGCTGACCGTGGTATTCGGTATTTTCCTTCAAGTCGCCTTCATCGCGAGCCTCAGCGATACGTTTTGTGATTTCAGGCAAGACTTCGTGTTCAAGATGCGCAATCTCCGCCTTTATTTTTTCGTGTCCCTGTCGCGTGATTGGTTGACGATCCATTTCTCTGTTCCTCAGATAAAAATAAAGACGGGACAAGGCAAATTGCCCCGGCCCGTTCGTAATTTAATAATGATATTATAAACTGTTTTGTCATACAGTGTAAATCTGTAATGAGACAAAATGCGAATTCAAACGTCTTGCCAAGATCGTTCGGCTGCACTTTTCAGAACGGCATCACACACTTTAGCAGTTTCCAGTGCAGTACGGAAGGTCGGTTCACACACAGTTCCCTCTTCAATACTTTTCAGAAAATCAGCCACCTGATGCACGAAGGAATGCTCGTAGCCGATGCTCAAGCCCGGCACCCACCAGTGATCCATGTAAGGCTGGTCATCATCGGTGACGTGAACGTTTCGCCAGCCACGCACTTTGGAGTCATCCGAATGGTCGAAATATTCCATGTGGTTCAAATCGTGCAAGTCCCAGCGGATCGAAGCATGCTCGCCATTAATTTCAAACGTATAAAGTGCTTTGTGCCCCCGTGCGTAACGGGTCGATTCAAACAGTCCCAGCGAACCATTTTCGAAATGGCAGTGAAACAGGCACGCATCGTCAATTTCGACCTTTTCGACTTTACCAGTTAGTGTGTGCATTCGCTCTTTGATAAATGTTTCGGTCATAGCAGAAACATCTTTGATGCTCCCGTTGAGCCAGATCGCGGTATCGATACAGTGAGCCAGCAAATCG
>JAJRTM010000538.1 GCA_024278285.1 Planctomycetota bacterium | reverse complement strand
CTTTCTTATGCGAAGGGTTCATTCACAAACGCGAATCACTTCGCTGGTTTCCTTGCACTTTCACTCGGTCCCCTGTTGGCGTGGACGCTTTGTCGGCGAGACAAAAAACAGTCGCAGAAAGAGACTTGGCAACCAGGTTCCCAATCTGATTGGCATCTTATTTTAGGTGGAGCAGTTTTCGCGATTCTGCTACTGGGAATTGTAATGACCTCTTCCCGAGGGGGATTGCTTCTGGCAGCAGTCGGAATTAGCGTGACGCTGTTTTTCATCGTCGTTAAAAAGATGGCTGATAATCGCCTGCCGATGTTGCTTTCCGTGGGAGCCATTATTTCCCTGGCGGGCATCGCGCTGCTCGGAGATAAAATCTTTGAGAGAAACGCAAAAGAATTGATCAGTGGTGATATCAGCAAGCTCGACCGCAACGATGCCCGCAGTTTTATCTGGGCTTCCAACCTCAACGCCTGGAATCAATTCCCCTGGCTCGGAACCGGACTCGGGACACATGAAAATGTCATTCCCGCTTTTCACGTGGGCGATGTCAAAGAGCTTAATTATACCCATGCTGAAAATAGTTACTTGCAGATAGGCACAGAAACAGGCGTCGCCGGATGGATACTGCTGGCGGGCTCTGTTTTGGTACTCTTCAGGTTGCTGTTTATTAAATTACGCTCTGCACAACCGGGGCGTCCCGAGACCCCTTTCTATGCGGGCATCGCGGGGAGCTTTGCCGTCTTTCTAGTACATGGTTGCTACGATTTCGCCTGGTACGCCCCTGCCTACATGCTGCTGTTCGGTATTTATCTCGCCTTCCTCTATTCCAATCAGAATGATCATTCAGAAGTAGAAGCCGGAAAACAGCATTTGAAATTTCTGCCGTTTCTGTTTGCAGCACTGAGCATAATGGCTGGAGTTTTTGCATCGCAGTCGGTTCTGCCGGCCGCGATTGCAGAGCAGGGAGAATTCCAGTATGTGAAATATTCACATCAAAGAAGTAATTTTGAAACGCCCGAAGAAGAATTGCAACTGCTTCGATTGCGCATGATTTCTTTGAAACAGTCACTCCAGGCAGATGCGGAACAAACCGATAACCATTTGCGGATGGCAAGGTGCATCAGGCGGCTGTTTGAATTGAAGATGATGCAGGCGAAGCAGGCGATGCCGGTGTCGCAAATTCGGGCGGCTGTCTACAACGGCGGGTTTGAATCTACAGAGCAACTTCAAGCATGGCTGAATAACCCCAGCGTGATGAAAAAAACTCTTCCGATGGTGAAAGCCAGCTTACACCACACAAAACAATCTCTGAAATATTGCCCCTTTAATTCACGAGCATTACTGATTCAATCGGATCTTTGTTTTGTCGAAAGTCTCGATGCGTTACTTCCCGATTACTATCTCGCCCGTGCAGAACTGACACGCCCCTGGTCCCCGGAAATCCCCTACACCGCAGGCGCCCATGCCTGGAGCCGGGGCGAAGTCGACACGGCGTTAAAAATCTGGAAAGATGTTTACCCCAAAAGCGAAAAAGTAGCTCAACGAATTATCGAGTTACTTTCCACTGTATTCCCTCCTGATGAGCTGGTGAATATTTTCGAACCAGATTTGAATCAACTTACCACGATGATCAAATCGTACAAGCCTTTTGATAGTGAGCAAGGACAAACAGCAACGTTGATATTGGCTCGAAAAACACTTGAAGAAGCTCCCGAAATGCCTCCTCAAGAACAGGAAAAAGAATTGATGACCGCGTTCACCTATCTCAAAGCAGCCCGGTTGCCAGAACAAACTTTAATCTACATACAACTTGCCTGCGAAATTAAAGACGACTCCGTCAAATTGCACAACGCCTTTGGTTGCTGGTTAGCGAAGAATAAACAGTTTCAACTCGCGATGCCTCACCTGCAATTCTGTTTGAAGCGAACCGCATTCGATCCACAACTCGAACACCTGCTAAAAAAATGCAAGCAGCATCTCCAATTGCATCCACAACAAAATATTCGCCCCGCCAGTTTCGATTCCCGCTAACTCAACAGATAACAGAGTGCAGGTCGGTTCAGTCGGGTAGGGTGTGCTGTGCACACCAATTACATCTCAAGTTATGTGAATAACATAGCCATTGTAGCACACATTGCTCTGTCATCGTGGTACGCAAAGCCGTACCCTACCTGGCTGACTTTATCTCTTTACGGGCTGGTGATCGTTTCGTCCAGATTCATCAACACACGGGCCACCAGTTCCCAGGCGGCTAGTTCGTTAGAAGCTTCTTTCTCGCCAAGAATGTCTGCTGCTTTCAATTCTGATTGATTCAGGCGCTGCAGTTGAGCATTATAGAAATTGATGACCATGCCGATTTCATTTTCACTGGGCGGGCGTGTTAATAATCTGCGGAACAAAAAGGTGGCTCGTTGGTGCGTCCGATTTTCTTCAGAAAGTTTTCCGTCTCTGTTTTCGTTGACGGTCATCTTTGCCAACGCAGTCGCCATTTCCAGATACATTTCATCATTAAGAAGCGTTAATGCCTGAAGTGGCGTGTTGCTGCGGTCTCTGCGAACGGTGCAGTTTTCGCCGGTCGGGCCATCGAATGTTGTGAAAGCGGCAAACGGTGCAGTTCGCTTACTGAATGTGTAAAGGGAACGACGATAACGATTTTCACCTTTCGAAACGGGCCATTTCATGTTCCCGTAGGCGAGTGCAGTCACACTGCCTGGCTGCGGCGGATACACACTCGGGCCGTACATTATTTCGGAAAGTAAACCGCTTGCACTAAGCAGTGAATCCCGGATCGTTTCCGCATCAACACGCAAACGCGGACCGCGTGCCAATAAGCGGTTGTCGGGATCGTCCTGATGTGATTTCTCGCCAACCTGTGCACCTTGACAATACGTGGCTGAGTTCACGATGATGCGGTGCAACTCTTTTCGAGACCAGCCCCGTTTCACAAATTCTGTCGCGAGCCAATCCAGAAGCTGCGGGTGCGTAGGTAAATCGGCCTGAGTCCCGAAGTCGTCAGGAGACCGGACAATTCCATTCCCGAAAAACGCCTGCCATTGCCGATTGACGACCACTCGGGCAACAAGCGGATTCTTTTCGCTGACCAACCATTTTGCCAAAGCAAGACGATTCGCCTTTTCTCCTTTTTCAAGTGGCGGAAAGAGTGCAGGAACCCCAGCGGTCACTTCTTCTTTCGGACTTAGATATTCCCCACGATGATGCCGATATGTTTTCCGTGGGTTATCTTCGGGCCGTTCCCGCAACACCATTGTTGTCGGATTTTTCGGAAGTTTTGCTCGAATATCTTCAATCTTCTTTCGAGCTTCCGCCAGTTCAGGAGTGACCAGCAAAAACTCTCGATGTAGTTGCATCCGATCTTTTTCTGTGAGTGAATCGACAGCACGAGTCAGCAATTCTTCAATTTCAACGGGATACTTTTTCGCGGTGATCGGTTTT
>JAJRTM010000537.1 GCA_024278285.1 Planctomycetota bacterium | reverse complement strand
TTCACCCGCCGCGCGCAGTTACTAAAACCTGGCGAATCCACCATTACCTTCACAACGCCTAAAGCCGCGCGGTCGGGTGTAAGCAATGTTGGCTGGCAAAGACCAGGATTTTGTTTGCAACCAGCCTGCGCCGCAACACCCTATGACCTGCTTTTTACAAAATAGACACGGCCGTTTTTGCCACCTTTGCCATTTTTAGCTTTCGGTTTGCCGCGTAACCTGCAAAAGCAAACGGCCGTTTCACACCCAAAACCTCCGCCGCAACAAATTCTGACCCAGCCGTCCCTTACCTTTTACCCGGCAAAAAAACTTCGTCAAAAAACGGCCGTTTCACTTCCCAAAACCTCCGCCGCAACAATCTCTGACTAAACCGTCCACGACCGCTTGCCCAACAAAAAAACTTCGCCAAAAGACGGCCGTTTCCCATCCCAAAACCTTCGCCACAACAAGCTCTGACTAAACCAGAATTATCATTTTCACAGCAAAAAAGCTTCGCTGAAAAACGGCCGTTTCACCATCCAATACCTTCGCAGCCGCCAATTCTGACTTGCTCAATCACAGCCTGCCGCACAACAAAAAAAGTTCGCCGGTCAGCCCGCGCCCAAAAACAGAATCGCCTCAAATTGTTAAACCATTTTGGGTAAAAATTGCACGCAACTGCCAAACTAACCCGCCTATTTTCAGCCAACGCTGATAAGCCCTGCCAACGCCTGCTTGAGCAGCGGGCGGGTTGAGAGACTACTTTTGGATTCACCAAATACTTGAAAAGCCTCGATCTCGCCTGTCCGCTCCAAGCCTTGTTAGCTGCCTTTAAGTCTGAGATGTACTTCAGCCGTCAGAAATCGCCATCGATAGGGAAGTATATATCTGTATCATTCAATTCAGAGCGTAAGATTACCGGTTGCGGTAACGGTGTATCATCATTAGTCATCTCGTGGGCTTCAAATAAAAAGGAAAATTTGTATTCATTGTAAACTAGGCTCACTTTTGACCAAACAATATTGATCGAGAGGTATAGGCCAAGTTGACATCGGTGGTCGTTGATTTCTAAGGCCCAATCTGGACGGACAAAATGTAAGATATAACATGGTGAACCGGCAATAAGCCACACATGTTCATATTTTGGAGAATCAGACTGACCATAACTCGTGCTATCAGCGAATAATTCCGTTTCTGTTTTCCAAATAGGCTGCCCCTCTTGGACGTAAATATGAAAACTTCCATCAAATTCCTTTGAATAAATTAGCTTTTGCTGTTTAAATACTTGAATAGAGGGCATAGTCTTTGCTGTCTCCTTTATGGGTTCAAAAGTGCTTGTGTAGCAACTTCATCAAAATAAAAGAGCCGGCCTTCGCCAATTATTTGAGATCCTCTATTAACAAGCCATTGTGCTGTTTCGTTGTCTACAGCATAACCATATATGCGTCCGCCGTAGCCCAAATCAATACTCTCTTGGGCGGCCGCCCTTAACAACTCAGTTCCTATCCCACTACCTTTAGCTTCTGATGTAACTTCTAAAGCCAGTATATTTAATGCTTCATTCCCCCCTGTATGTTGAAGGGCAGTAGCATTCTGTCCTCTCGTAACGTACAAAGCACCGGCAATATTGTCATCTAGCTGATAAACAAACATATTGTCTGGCGCAGCTTCTGCCATGGCTCTCCAGGTAGCTCCCCAACGAGTATTCACCATAAAGTCATCGAGCTTACTCATAAGTGGCTGTGCAAATTTTCTAATAAATCTACCACTTGCGTTAGCTGTTGGCATAGTAACCATGCCCATGGGGGCAACCATACCCATTACTGCAGATGTTGCGTTTTCTGTATAAACTAAATCACTGGTTGATACCAATCTACTATCTTGAACTTCGCAAGCACCATTAAGTAATATTGTGCATCCCAGTTGGATAGTTCCTCGTCCTATCCAATCAATAAATCCAATTCCCGTGCCTAGTGGTACATTTAAGTCCGGTGGCAAAGGGTTTTTACAACGCCCCTCGCCAATCTTGCAGAGTAGGTGTCCGGATGGATCAGTATAGTTAACAGGATTGTTATTTACATAACTGTAGCGATTCCACAACTGTGGGTTGGCTGGATTGGGTACAAACGTGTCGGGGCTGATAAAACGGCCGATTCTCGGCGCATAATAACGCGAATTCATGTAAATCAAACCCAAATCGTCATTGTGTCGCTGCCCTGTATAGCCTTTGTCCGTAATTTCACTGGAAACGCCGGAACGTCGCTCCCCGTAAGGGTAAAAACGGCTTATACCTTCAACTGGATTGCCGTCTTCATCGCTAACTGCGACAATACTGCCTTGATGATCCGTGTGCAAGTAGAATAAACCATTATTATCTGGATTGGGGTCCCCAGAAACTCGCACGGCAACCGGCTGCCCGGCAATCCTGTAAGCAACACGCTGAATAACAACTTCGCCTGTTTGCGCGGACGTCGTTTGAGCTACTTCTTGAACTTCATTCGCCAGCACACCTTCCTTACTTGATGACACCGCCCAAAATAGCAGGCTGAAAGCCACAACTGCAACCAAAGCCAATAATTTAAGCGGCATTTTAGATAATTTACGGCGAACTCTTCGCTTGATGTTAACTTTTCGTTTCCGGGGTTTTGGGGTTTGGGAATTGGTTTCCTGTGGTTGAAGCTTTTGGCGCATAGCCTTTCTCTGCTTCTTAGCCCACTTTTTCTTTTTGCGTCTTTTGTTGCTCATGCTTCTCTCTCATTTAACTATTGCGGCTCTTTAGGATTTCGCGTGACAATCACGAATTTTCATTAGCGATCCCCCTGCATTTGGGCATTTGATAGAACTAATTCCCAAATGTGACGCGGAACAAATGTTCGTCACGCGAAATCCCAGAGAGCCACTATTGCCACTCGGCAAACGATTATACCGTCATTGTGCGAGTTGGTCGGCAGCTAACGCTTGCTTGAGCGGCGGGCGGGTTGAGAAACGACTTTCGGTTTCACCAAGAACTTGAAAAAGCCTCGATCTCGCCCGTCCGTTCCAAGCGTTGTTAGCCGTCCGTTTTGAGACAACTATTCTTTTCTGAAATACCTACGCAATTTGTTTTCAACGAATATACCGCCTTGTCCTTCAAGAACAGGATACTTGCGGACAGTTTCCGCTTCTTCTGCAGGATATTGTTTCACAACTTCATCTTTGTAATAAATCGTATGCACAATTGCCAATTCGGGTATTTTTGCAGCGGCCAATAATTTGTCACTATGACCAATAAGTTTCCAGGGGCCCTTGGTTACAAGCTGTTTCCCCGTATAGTTTGGCGTATCAATAAACTCTCCACTTATCTTTTCAATCGAAATATCTTCTATCGAACTAAATGGATGATCATAATAGCCGACCATGATCGCATTTTTAAATACTTTAGATACATGCAAAATAATTCCTACAGCTACCAAATCCTTTTCAAGGGGAATGGCGATTAAGTCCCCTGGTTTGACACGAATGCGCTTTGCCATTATTGCCCTCCAATACCTCTGAGAACTTCCTCCAATAGTGGCAAACCCGCCTGTAAATATTCATCTCGCCGGGCGTTATTGAGTGCGATTCCATTATAATTGTTACGCAAATTGTCTGTACCACCGAAGCAGTCAATGAGAAGTTGCTCCAAACCGCGTGCTTCTTCATAACTCAGATTGTTATTGGCAATAATGCGGCCCCGATATTGGCCGTTCACTACATCTCTAGCATGTGCAGCTAATCTAGATGGCGCATCCCCCCGACCAACATAAGTGACATTACCAGCTTCATCGAGTAACACATATAAACCTTGTCCATTCAAACGGTTGTACGCCTCACCTGTTCCGCCGACAGCCCGATTTACAATTGGTGTGACATCATCCATATGCCGAAATAGCATGGAGGCTTCATCCCCATATCTGGCGGCAAAACTGAAAAGATCATCTCCCCATCTTCCGGCTGCAGCGGGAATTACTGGTAACATGCCAATACTATCATACCATTGGAAGCCATCACTAAGGGCAATACCCCAATCGGCTGGTTCCCACGCCAAACCTACAGCAGTTTCCACCCCACTCACAAGTATTGATTCAGCTCTGGCAGAATTAGCGTGTTGTTGGTCTACATCCCAGGGTCCAGCATAGTTTGCCATGAATTGACCCTGTGCAGCATTATAAGTTTCACCAGGACAATTCATGTAAGATCACTTATCTTAACCACCCGTTCCTGCCTCTTAGGTTTCAATAGATGACCTCCTAAGAGTAGAATGGTTCATATCGGTGAACTAAATCTACTCAATAGGAGGCATCAAATGATTGACGAAATCACTCATTTTGTCA
>JAJRTM010000536.1 GCA_024278285.1 Planctomycetota bacterium | reverse complement strand
CATCCAGTCCCGCATGTTGGAAAGCCATTCGACTTCCCGATTTTGCCCATCAATACTTTCGGGCAGCCATTCAATTTCGCGGGTCACTTCCATAATCTCTTCCCGCCAATCCATGTTGATAAACCATTCATCAACCAGACGAAAAACGAGTTCTTCGCCAGTTCGCCAGCAGTGCGGATAAATATGCGGATACCGTTCGACATAAACCAGCTTATGATTCGCCTTCAATTTTTCGAGAACCAGATCAACGGTTGCAGGATCGATTGCTTCTTTGCCCGTGAAATCTCCAAAGCCTTCTTGGAATCGACCATCTTCGCCGAGCGGAGCAATTATAGGTAAACCGTATTGAAGCCCCATCTTATGGTCAATTTCACCGCGACCAGGTGCGGTATGAACTATACCAGTTCCCTCACCTGCAACAACATTTGCCTTTCCAATACTATCACGTCCTCCATTTATGACCCGATGGCGATCCTTCGATGAAGCCACTGCAACTTCTTTAAGCTCACTCAGTAGACAATTCAGGAAACTCACCAAATCAGATCGTTTATCTGCAAGCAAATCTTTTCCATCAATTTTTCCGAGGGAAAGAAATTCAGCAGACTTTCTTAAATCTATTTCCTCTAATTTTTCAGTAAGCGGTGAATTAGGTTTTCTCTGTAATCCATCTATCACCTTCCGAAAATCATCTTTCAATGATTGATCTATAATATTCCGTATCCCATCCATTCGCGGAAATAATGACACTAGGTGGGATTCAAGCACAGTAAACACATCGTTTAATTTGTATTGAGAGCACCCCTCATCAAATTCATTACGAAGTGCACTCTGAAGGTTGGTAAATACATTGCCCTTGGCCCAATCATTGTTATTCCCTTTTATTTGTTTACGGATTTTATTTATGATTGTCATTGCGAGCGGATATGCGTTACATCCCCATTCAAGTTGATTCTTCTGTGCGGGCAGATCATCAAAGGGGCCTTCATATTTCCAGCCGACCATCTCGGCTCCTTTGATGGTCGGCAATTCTTCAAAGCCGCCTTGTTCTTTGAAAATCTGCGCAATCGTTTTCAGTTTGGAAACATCTTGTGGCCACTGCCATTCCGGTCGCCCAAACCCTTCTTTGAATTCTTTTTCGAGCCGTTTGAAGTTGAGGTTCTCTTTGGCGAAGTAATAAATTTCGCCGTCCCGTTTGGTTTTGATCTTGACATAATCCAAATCGGGATTGATTGCCGCTGCGACGTTACTGGTGAGTGTCCAGGGCGTTGTTGTCCAGATCAGCAGGTTTTCATTCTCTCGATCCACCAGTGGAAATTTCACAAACAGCGAACGATGCACCGCGAGCTTTCGTCCGTCTGCAATTTCCATCTGTGAATAAGCAGAGCCGCCCCGCCCAGACCAAGGCATGACATCGTGACCGCGGTAGATTTTGTTCCGTTTCATACACTTTTTCAGAAACGTCCAGATCGTATCGTTGTTTTCGGTCGCGAATGTAAAATAGCTTCCCCCCCAGTCGGGATTCCCCAGCTTGGCGACAATTTGATGAGCAACACCCGAAACCGTTTCTTCGCGTGCATTGACGTAATCAATGTTTTCGGAGCTGCCAACATGCTCTGCTAACTTGCGCAATTCGTCCGGCTGGTCCCATTCCATCCAGTAGCCGAGCCGGATCGATTGTTCGGTTTGCCGGGCTGCGAATTTCAGCACTCGTTTTTTGCAGGCGTTCACAAATTTATCGATGCCATGTTCTGCGATCGCTTTTTTCGATCCCAGCCCCATCTCTTTTTCGACTTCGACTTCAACCCACAAGCCCTGGCAATCGAACCCGTTCTGGTAACGCAGCTCGTGCCCGGTCATCGCGAAAAAGCGTTGGAAGGTATCTTTATAAGTTCGCCCCCACGCATGATGCACACCCATCGGGTTGTTCGCGGTAATCGGCCCATCCAGAAAAGACCACTTCGGCTTGCCCGCATTTTTGCCACGAAGTTTCTGGAAAATCTTCGCATCCTCCCAGAATGAAAGGGCAGCATGTTCACCAGAAACAAATTGAGAGTCAGCAACTTTTTGAAACATATTTAACTTCACTAATAATTATGAAAATAGCATTACGACTTTAGTGTTAACAAACAAAACAACATCAAGCAGCGTCGCCGTCTTCCTGTTTCACCTCATCAGCTTCACGGCTAACTAATCGGTCTCGATATTGTTCTTGGCGTTTACGGTAATAATCAACAAGCTTTTGTGGATCGTGACCAACCAATTCAGATATTTGATGACGCACAGCTCTCACAGCATCGATAGCGGGATCAGTTTTCATCATTCTTCAACCTCTCCAAGTAATTCTAATGGCGTGACAAGCGCAGGTACAAAAAGACCGAGAATTCCGTTCATTCGTCGAATTTGAGAAAACTTATTCGCATTTGCCAAGTGGCGACAATTCCAGGTTAAAATAAAATCACATTTATGGTTGGAAGCTATTGCTAAATGCAGAGCATCGCCTGCGGGATCGGCAGGCATTACCTGATGTGAAATATAGGCTGCCGTGGTATCTGCGATTGCCTGATTGATCTCCAGAAGAGGGATATCTTTGAGCAAAGAAAGAGCGTCTTCCTTAATTGGAAAGTCCCCTCGTTCCAATTCGTCAAGCACTGCATCACTGGTAAATAGATCATAGCTTGAACGATAGTTATCCCACCAGTCTTGAGTCCAATCACGACGTGCAATCATATCCGCATCAGTACGAATTTCGTGATAAAAACTCGGTATTGTCGTTTCGATATAAACGCTTGGCTTCATAATAAATTCATACTCACCAGTAAAACTTGTCAATTATTTTTCTTGAGCACGCACCACCTGCCCGCATGGTCACGTGTGGATTGATTGCCGTGAACTCTATCTTTTCCCATTGAGTATATGCCGGTAGGTTTGACAAGGGAAACGTAAAAAGTTGAGCCTGAAAATGGAAGCGAGGTTCGTGAAGAACTTTCGATCATGAGGTTCCTGGCTCATTTCAGCGATGAAAAAGCAGTTTCGCTCGGCTAATGCGTGGTTTTACCCTCTGTTTTTCTTTTGAAAGAGAGATTCACGGTGACTATTCAGCCCAGTCGTAGGGTCCGCAATAGCCGCCCCTACAGACAACCTTTAATTTCTGTAAAATCCAAGCGATTGCTGAATAGTTACGCATCACGCTGCTTCCGATTCGGTCTGTTCATCAGAGTCAGTTTCTTCAATGGCTTTCTTTTCGACCATTTGCTCTCGAAGCTGCGGGTAATTGGGGAGCTGTTCGATGCGGCGGATGCCGAGGTATTGCAGGAAAAACTTTGTCGTTTCGTAAAGATAAGGACGCCCGAGGGAATCTTCTTCGCCGCCGATGCGAATGAGTTGGCGTTCCATTAACTGCTTAATCACTTCCGAAGATTGCACGCCGCGGATCGCTTCGATATCGGCTCGCGTAATTTTTTGACGGTAAGCAACAATTGTTAATGTTTCCAAAGCAGGAGGGGAAAGTTTTAGCTCGATATTTCGATGATGAATCCGGTCGAGCCATTGGGAATATTCTGGTCGCGTGAGCAATTGATAGCCGCTGGCGATTTGCTCGACACGAAACGGGGATTGCTCTGCATCATACAGCAGATTCAATTCGTCAATCAAACTCCGAGTTTGTTCAGCGTCTATCAACTTGGCAGCATCAGCGATTTTCTTTGCTGAAAGTGGAGAATCTGCAACAAACAAAACAGCTTCCAAGCGGGCATGTTTCGAAGAGCGAATCGTATTGTTCGTTAATGTTTTTTCAAAAGCGGTTTCGTTGTTTCCAAGCAACAACCAATGGGCAGGTGTCGCTTTGGTGAAACGCTGAAAAGGGGCTGCACAATCATTCTGCCTGCTCCAAGTTGTTGAACAATTCCACATACAATAATTCCAGGTGCAGCAAATTCATTCTTACAGTCGCAAAGAAATTGAGCAATAAATAGTTCAATGTTTACTACCGATACCATTTTTCAATTTGCTGTAATGTGTTTTGGATGGCTTGCAATGGATTGGCAGCTTCTGCTTCGAAACGTATTACGGTGGAAGATTTATTTCCGTTATCGTTCCCATGTAAATAACAGGCGAAATGAAAAGTATTAGCTTCCAGCCCCGGTTGCAAGCGGTAATCGTGAATGCCGTACCTGGCTAACTGTTCGATCGCTTGCTCCCAGGAAACATTGCCAGAAGATTTATGCTCGTGCTGGGCATGATCGAAATGGACGCTGTCTGAAACAGGAACAATTGCTGAAGCATCGCTTGATTGCGTATCGCTTTGCACCACCGATTGATGATCAGAAAAAGCAGGGGCAGAATCCCAATCGGGGGCTCCTGTCGGGTTTTCCTGCAGGAAACCGGTATCTGCATCCATTGTCGAAGCTAAAGAGCCAAACTGTGGAATCCCAAAGATAGCCATCAACGGAATTGCCGCCAAAGGCAACGCCATTATTATCGTCATGAAAAAACCAGACAAACGCCCGTGCATCCCTGCTCCCCTAAATTTAATGAATTAGCTGGATCCATCCTCAATTCATTGTACACCCCCAGTGCACTCATTTACGGGATTCTACATCAAAACCATCAATCAAGACAACGGGAATATTCCAGTCGATTTCAGGGTTTCTGGAAGAAAACACTACTGTTATTAGTGGGATCCGCAGCCGCCACCTCCGCCGCATCCTCCGCCTTGTCCCATTGTGTTGGAACGTTCCAACGCATCTTCAGCCGCTTCGATGTTACCACATCGCTGGGAAATAACGGAAAGCTGAGCATGTGAAAACGGGTCATCCGGGTCCAACTCGACCACTTTTTTCGCGTGAGCCAATGCTTCTTCGTTATGCCCTAATTTCTGAAGATGCACCGCGAGCGCAGTATGAGCCAATACAAAGCCTTCGTCTTCAGCCAGCACTTCTTTCAATTTTGCGACCGCCCCTTCAAGGTTTCCCTCTTCTTTTAGTGCGGTTGCCTCGTCGTACATTGCGTTCAAATCAGCCATCGTGTTACCTTTCACAAATATAAGATTGATTTTGTTCTCAGAAATTGTTTCCCAAAAATGGTTTCAACAAAAATTGTAGTCAAGATAACCCCGGAAACCAACTCGTATCAGAAACTTACTCTATTATCACAACATAAACGCTGCCTTATGATTTCCAAAGACGAAAAAACCTTTCTGACCATCATTCTGCTGTTAACCGTGGTGCTGCGGTTGTGGGGATATGCGTGTTCGCGAGTGGAGCATTTTGATGAAGGAGTTTATGCTTCGAACATCTGGTTTAACGAAGATGAGGGGTATCGCTATCCCGACCGGCATTTGTATGCACCGCCGCTTCTGCCGACTTTCATTGAATGGGCTCATGTTATTCTGGGACCGACCGCGCTCGCGCCGCTGTTACCGGGACTGCTTGCGGGGATCGCGACCGTGCCGCTACTTTGGTGGTTTGGAAGACGACTTGCCGGGCCATTAGCGGGGCTTTCGGCTGCTACTCTGCTGGCAACCAATGAAGCCCACATCCTGTATTCCCGCACCGCATTAACCGAACCACTGCTCTGTTTCTGGATGCTGCTTGCGGTCTATCTTGCTCATCAATCTTTCTTACATTTTTATCGAAACGAAAAACTCTCGACGCAATCCTGCCTCTATTCAGCTTTGGCAGGGTTAACGGCTGGACTCGCCTGGCTGACCAAATACAACGGCTGGCTCGCGCTGGCAATTATCGTTTCTGCTTCTGTCGCCTGGGGGTTATTCAGCAGGTTTTCGTTTCGAAAATGGAAACTGCTGGCGGTACACTGCGCCATTATTTTACTGATGGCATTACTCATCTGGCTGCCCTATTTATCTTCTTTGCAGAAGTTCGGCGGTTACGCGACTGTTGCAGGAAATCATCAACAATATTTTGTCGGACTGACCGGCTGGACAGATTCTCTGTTATCTCAAATTTCCAAACAGCTTCAATTGCTCGGCTTCACCACCGCGTGTGGAATCGGCATCGTCATTGTTCTGATCTGGCGAGGTCCATTCAAAAGTGGCTTGCCGCAGGAAGATGATAGTCAAACCGAAAAAGTATCTCCCGCATTTCTGTTTCGTCTATTCGGAAACATTAGGCTGGGCGGTTGGATGACTGCAAGTTGGTTGATCGGATTGAGTGTCGCGATTCCCCTGTATTATCCTTATCCTCGCTTATGCGTTCCGTGGATGATTGCATTTTGCATGATGCTTGGCCTGGCAGCGGTGACGCTTCAAAATAAATTTCGCAAGCAGCACGAAAATAAAAGTTCGGTCCCTTTAGCATTAACCGTTGTTCTGGCAGCGTTTTCACTGATCGGTCCCCTCTTCGCTGCACCTGCCTGGGAATCTCGTGAGGGGCTTTTTTACATTGCAGGCCAATGCGTGAACGATGCTGGTAAAATTGTCCGTTCGCAGGGGCATCAAAGTGATCAGGTCGTTTTTTATGTTTATGGCGAGCCAGCTTTGTTCTATCATCTTTCCGCAGCGGATCGTCTTACCGGACCGATTGGCCATCTCGATTTCGCCAAGCCGGGCGTTTCGCGAATGCCCTATCCCACTTTCCTCGTCACCGGACCACATGCACAAGGCTCTGAATTATTCCATCAGCAATGGGAAGAAAATGGCAATTATTTCGAGTTGATCGCAGAATACGAATACAATCCCAGCCTTCTGATTAAGCTCAATCAAAAAGAAGCTCATTCAAATGGCAAAGAAAACTGGCGAGTCAAACTCTATCTCCTGAAGTGAAGGCATTTCAAAACAGTTATGGAACTCGATGACAAAATCTGCTACTGCTTTCACATAAAAAAGCGAAAAATCCTGAACTTCATTCGTCTGCACCAACCGAAACGGGGCAGTCAGATTAGCGAATGCAACGGAGCAGGAACCGGATGCGGCTGGTGTATTTCGTACTTGAAACGCGCCTTCGAACAGGCACAAAATTCAGGCACGATTCCCCAGGAACCAGAACCAACTCCTGAAGAATACGCAAGGCAACGAGCTGCCTACATCAAATCCGGCAAAGGAAAACCAGCCGCCGGAGCCGAACCGTTGCCCGAAAATGAACTGTAGAGTTTGCCCAAACATATTCTGCTTTTACACGCCGCGATAAAAATTTATATCGCCGCCGGTTTTCAAACTGCCGGGTAAACTGTTGCCAAGATGCAGGTGAGTGTGAAGCCGAAGACGCTGAGTAATGTGAGTAACGCCGTCCATGTGCGAATTGTTTCCCACTCGGTTAAGCCTCCCATTTGAGAAAAGACCCAGAAGCCGCTGTCGTTCATCCAGGAAAGTCCTAACGAGCCAAACCCGACCGACATCGCCAGATAAACCGGATGAATCGAAAGCTGTTCTGATGCGGGCAGCATCGAGGCGAGCATTGAGACAGCCGTTATCATCGCGACTGTCCCCGAACCTTGTGCAATTTTCATCAGGAAAGCGAGGCCGTAACCGATGCACATCAGCACCAACGCATGTGTTGCTGTTTCGCCAGCGAAAAGTTCCTGGACGGCATCACCAACCTGTGCTTTTTGTAGCATGGCCCCGAATGCTCCCCCGGCTGAAGTAATAAGAATAATCAGCCCACCACTTTTTAACGCCGTTTCTGCAACGGCTCCCATCTGAGATAACGCAGGACGATGCTGGCGATAATAAACAGCCATTGCAACAAAAGTGGAAAGAAGCATCGCCACATTTTTATCACCAAAGATCAGAAATATTTTCCAGGCGGTCGAGGGATCTTGCCCTTCTATTTCGAACCATGGTCTTCCAAACGCGACGCCTGCAATCAGCAAAACCGGCAAGGCAATCGGAAGCAGCGACGCAAACAGACTCGGCAATTTATCTTCGTCAATCTCTGGGACATCTTCGCCGCCTGGCATCGGGCGGACAGGGATATCTATTTTCTTATCGATCCAATAAGCAAAAGCAAGCCCAACCAAAGCACAGGGAATTCCAACCGCTGCCCCGGCGAGAATCATCGTCGCCAAATCGATCCCCAGTTCTTCAGCCATATATAATGGCCCCGGTGTCGGTGGCACAAGCGTGTGAGTAATGACCGCTCCGGCTGCAATCGCCACTAAATACCGCGTGTAACCCTCTCCGGTTCGTTTATACATCGAACGAGCCAGCGGGACGAGGAGATAAAAAACCGTATCGAAAAAGACAGGAACCGAAAGAACAAAGCCAGAAGAAAGCAGCGCCAATCCGCCCTGTTTCACTCCGAGGAAACTGAGTGTCGAACGAACAATGCGATCTGCAGCCCCGCTTTCCATCAGACATTTTCCGATAATCGTCGCAGCCGCGATTACAATTCCAATTTTCCCGGCAGTATTTCCAAACGCAGTTGCCACACCAGAGACATTCGTTACCCAATCACCTTTCGATGATATACTGGCCCAACCATCGGGAGCCAGCAGGCTGACCACAATCGCGGCTGTAATCAGCGAAAGAAAAGCACCAATTCGCAAAATAACAATCATCCCAATGACAATCGCCATCCCTATTACCAAGGTGATTAGTGGATTCATATTTAAGTTTCGCTATTCATCTGAGATTTGATTTTAACTGGAGATAGATGAAAAAAGATTCGTTGAAGTGATTGGAACCTGCAAGGGATCTATTACTTCTCGACCTGCTTGCTCGAAGCTGAAAGATATATTACGAAAGTCTTATTCATTCTGAAAGGAAAAGGAGATACAAGATACCCCAACACGGCTGGATTGTTCTAATCGCCGAAACTCAAATGATATTTACATGAAGTTTTGCGAACCATTCGTAAACTTTTACCGCTAGAAATAAAGAAACGAAAATGCTTTGCCGAAATGATTTAATCTATCTTCGAATTGGCTTTGTTTTCGAGCCGGGCAGGCTTTGTATTTTTATGGCGTACTCTTCAACATTTTCTGCTGCATCAATCAATCGAACGGGGCATTGCTGGGCAGCCATTGCGATAGCCTGGGGAGTATCGAGAATTTTAAGTACATTCAAAAAGATGGCTCCTGTTGATTGCGAGCCGGAAAGATCCTGCAATGTTAATTCAGAAATATTTGTTTCAAACAAACAGGCAAACAGCGCGACGCCGGCTGCAATCCCTCGGGCGCGAAGTTGAATCTTTCTGTCTTTACATTGAGGTATTTGACGAACAGCGTGCAATGCCATTCGAACATCCCAGACTCTCATGCTATCGAGAGTTTGACCGATCAGAGCAAAACGTCTGCGGATTTGAGTTTGTTTCTTTTTGTTTCCACTCCAGGCGGCAGGACCGATGCCGCGTGTTGGAACGAAACAGGTGGTCCCCATTTCAGCAACGATGCGCTGCTGTAACTTACCGGTTTCAAACTCGCCCCAGTCTTCTTCACCCAGAACGTAGAGTGTGACGCAACCGCTGTCATTATTTTTTGAGACCGGTTCGACAAGATAAACGGGCAATACAAAAGGAGCTTGCGGAGTAAATGAATAGAGCGTTGTTTTTAATTTTCCATTTGTTGTGGAAGTCAGTTTCTTCAGATTCAATGAATCAGCACTTGCCTTCAGTTTAGGCCAGCGATGAAAAGTCTGTTTCATTAATTCAGCTTTGTATTGCGATTGTTGCTTGCTCCACTGCGATACCGAATCGGGAATAACCGCCGTTGCCTGCGGGACAAAAGAATCATGAATCGTTGTCGTCCGTTCGTCGCCGGGTAGGTTTTGAAAGACCTTGAGTTGCTCCGGCTGGAACCGTTTTTCAGACGGTTCCAGGTCGTCCCTCTTTTCATCTTTCAAAAATCGATTGAACCATTCAAACGCATTCACTTGCAGGCGTTGCGTATCTTTATGCGGACCTTCTGCGATCGCGATACCGATTTTATCGCCGGCTCCCAACTCTTCGTAAATGTGTCTGGTCTGCCAGTAAACATCCATCACGCCATCGAGCGGGAAGATGCCATCTTTATCGGTGTTGGCAATCAGTAAAGGTCTGGGGGCAACCAGCGCCGCTACCATTGGAAAATCCCAGCCGTAAGAATTGACCATATACATGCAGTCGCAATGCCCTTCAATACAACCATCAACAATATGATTTCGCATGGAAGTAATTCCCGCCACCGGGACCGCTGCTTTAATGCGTTCATCCAAGGCAGCCACCCACCACGAATAAGCCCCGCCTCCACTTCGTCCGGTCACGCCAATTCGCTTCCCATCGACTTCCGGCAACGATTGCAGATAATCGATGGCTCGAATTCCATTCCAGGCTTCCACCCCAGCCGGCGTGTAACCCCGTGCATTCCACCACCACATTCCCTTACTGTAGGTGCCGTGATGAATGCCCTGTAACTCACCCAATTGAATGGTGTCAATCATTAAACAGACATAACCATTTCGGGCAAACCAAACACCATGATGGTGGTAGCCCGTTTTATTCCCGTAGCTGATGCCATCCTTCACTTTACGGGCATGACCACAAACATACAGAATGGCTGGAAGCGGTTTTTCTATTTTTTTCGGCAGATACAAATTCGCAGTCACGTACAATCCGGGAGACGATTGATAGTGCAATTTGCGAACGATAAATTCACCATCAGAAATTTCACCAGTGACAGTTGCTTTCAGTGGCGTTCTCTTGGGCATGGGAGACAGCCCCAGCATTTCGGCAAGTTGCTGGCGATATTTGTCTTTATTCTTCAGCCATTTTTCCCCTGACATATTTTGAAGTGAATAATCTTGTTCGATTTGATGAGTTTCCTGCTCGAAATAATCGCTGAGCATTTTATCGGGCTCAACGCCAGTAAGTTTCGGCAGAGTTTCATTCTGCTCCCCGGCATCAATTAAGTTGCTGGCAAGACCGAAAAGAATTATTGTCAGCAAACAGAATTGATTGACTGCAATTCGAAGTAAGAGACTGAAACGCATTTTGATCATCCTCATTTAACTCATTACCGGGTAGTTGAAATTAAGAAAAACTTCTTCAGGATTCACTTGGTAACAGCGTCCCAAATCACAACGCCCATGTGGTAATGGTCGCATCGCTTACTTTGTTTGGCGTAGTATGCGGTGACAATTTTTCCATCGCGACGTTGCACGCTGGAAGGATAACCGCAATCCGTGTTAAGGGTATGAATAAGTCGAGTCGGCTGGCTCCAGGTTTTTCCTTCATCCGAACTCAGCTTCGCAAGCACGCCCCATTCCCCTTTAATTCGATTTCCGTAAGTGAAAAGGAGGTGCCCGTTTTTCAACCTGGTAAGATGACCGTTGATTTCATTTCTTTTGGTAACACGTAACGGCTTGCTCCAAGTCTTGCCGTCATCTTCAGAAGAAAAGATGTCCATTGCGTCGATTCGAGCCGCCGCCATCCAACGTTTTCCACCGGCATGAAACAATGCCGTTTCGTTGTGCCGTGGGCCAATGATGTTGACGATTTGCCATGTTCTGCCGTCATCATCACTACGAATTTGCAGTGAACGCCACTGGCCGGTTTTTGTACTTTTGGTTTCATCGACGAACTTCCCCTGATACGTTGAAGACCGCAGCGAGCCGTCATCCGCAACGAAGATGTCTCCAAACGGAATATGTTCTGACCAGCCCGGTTCGCGTGCAGGGAACTTTTTGATTTGCGACCATGTTCTGCCACCATCGCTCGACCGACAAACCCACAGCTGCAAAATGTCATCACGAAATTTACTCTGCTTCGGACGCTGAGGCTGTTTGATGTTAGTCCAACCGGAGCAAAGAACAAGCAGATCACCATTTTTAGCCAGCCCGGCTGCGTGATTCATCCGAATCGTATTTGGGTCGT
This sequence comes from Planctomycetota bacterium, assembly GCA_024278285.1. Taxonomy (GTDB): domain Bacteria; phylum Planctomycetota; class Planctomycetia; order Planctomycetales; family Planctomycetaceae; genus Rubinisphaera. The sequence goes on along the minus strand of JAJRTM010000536.1, from coordinate 8,335 downwards.
GTGGTGCGGGGTTGCCTCGCTTTTCCCACTTCTCGCCATCGCTGCTCGCCCAGCATTCAATCTCTCCCTCCATGCCACCATGAGAGGGCTTATTATGAATGATGGCAATAATGGTGCCGTTTGGCATGAGAGTTAAATTAGGCCACGCGCAGACATTTTCAATCGCAATCACATGCTTCGCGTTGACCGCACCCGCTTCCCCGGCTGTCAGAAATCCGGGGCATATCATCGCCAAAACGAATAAATAGATGAAACGAGTTTTCATAACGAAGGCTCCCAAAATAAAGTTGAAATATCAGACAATAATGCAGGGTGAATGTCGCATGGTCCTGAATCAGTTATAATAGTCAATGATGTTTCCAGATCAAGCTCCCTGGAAAGAGCAAACGCTGCCGCAACGATCGCTGGTGAGCGACTCATTCCTGCACTGCATGCGACAAGCGTGGGGACTTTGTTATCAATTAACTGAAGAACAGAACCAACAGCCAAAATAATTCGATTCGATGAATTGTCTGAGCCATCTACTAATGGGATTCGGCAGTAAAGAAGTTCGCGTGTTACAGAAACGGGAAGCTCTTCCATCGCAAGATCAACAATGGCTTCAATTCCCGCTGCATGAATCCCCTGTAGATTGCGTGCATCTGCCGCATTGCCAATCCAAAGCCGCAAATTCACTTCACGCATTTCATTGTTCCTTAATTGGTAACTATTCAGTGGAGGGTGGCTGGGGACAGATTGTTATTTGAAAGGTTTGAATACCCAGAAAAATTTCGCACAATCTGCCCCCAGAACCGGAAATCTTATTGCATCTGGGGGCAAATTGTCGTCAGCCGTCTCGTGAATTGTTCACGCTACTTCCGACAATTTGTCCCCAGCCACCCATCACTGAATAGTTACCTTAATTGTACCATTCCGTGCTTGCACCCATCTTCGCGTGCCAGGCGACGTTCAAAACAAACAAAGTCGTAACCGTAGGCTGCTCTGTTCAGTTTCTATTCTGTATTCGTAATTGATACTATCAACTACCGATGGAGAATTGCAGCCTGACCAGTAAGACTTGAGGATAACCGATTGAAAATAAGAAATGGATTGTTCTCGATGCCACCTTTGAGAGAAAGACGAAACATGCGAGTATTTGGAATAGGAATTATTGCAGGACTTTGTTTTTTATTGACTGCGGATTTCGTGCAGGCAGAATTCAAAGTCGGTGTGGGAAAAAGAATCATCACTCCCGATCCGCTGTTGCCTGTTTCTGGTGGATTGGGAATTCCACGAGAAACGACGCAGAAAAAAGGGGATTTATCTACGCGGGCATTGGTCTTTCAAAATGAGAAAACAACCGTTGCGATTGTCAGTCTGGATTTGCTCGGTTTTCCTTCGGTGCTGGGGGATCGTATCCGTAAAAATGTGAAGCGGATTTTACCGAAGAATATTATGTTCTGTGCATCTCATACACATAGTGCGCCCGATTGTTATGCGTTCCCGGATGGCAAAGGGGGACATACCGCGAATATGGCCTATATTGATTTCGTCTGCCAAAAAGCAGCAGAGGCGATTAACGATGCGATTGACAATCTTCAGCCGGCTGCCATTCGTGTCGCCACCGATAAAGCAGCAGAGGGAATCGCGTACAACTACTACGCCCCGTCATTATATGATCGCCGTATGAGCGTCATTCAAGCCGTCAGCGATTCCGGAAAAACGATTGCAACGCTCGTCAATTATGGCACTCATCCGGAAGTAATCGGCAGTTCGCAGGGGATTCTCAGTCCCGATGTGATTGGCCCGATGTACGATAAACTTGATCAAGAAACGGGCGGCATGACGATCTTCGTTAACTCTGCACAAGGGGGAATGGTATCCGCAGATAACCGAAACCTGAACAGCCCGAGTGATGCCCGTAATGCTCGCTGGAACGACTTCAACACTTGGGAAGAGTGCCTGCGAATTGGTCACTTAATGGCAAGCGAAGCGGCTCGAATCATCAAAGAAGCCCCGCTCCAAAAATCACCCAGGCTGGGAAGTTACAATCTCGACATTACGTTTCCGGTTGAATCGGACATCATGTGGATGATCGTGAAGTACTCGCCGTTGAAGTATCCGCATAATGAAAAAGATCACACGATTACAACGCAAGTGAACGTGCTGAATCTTGGCAACGCTCAAATTTTAACCATCCCCGGCGAGGCGTTACCGAACATCGGATTCTATTTGAAACGCAAAATGAAGGGCGAACATAACCTGCTGTTCGGTCTGACAAACGATGCGTTCGGTTACATCCTCACCAAAGTCGATTTCAACAGTTTTCCACGATATGAATATGTTTCACGAACATCGCTGGGCGAACAGACCGGCGAAATCTTCATTGAAAAATCACTGGAGTTCATCGAAACATTACCCAGACCGATTCATTTGAAACAGAAATAGTAGCCGTCAACTTCAACGGAAAATATCAAAGTAAGTCTTCCAGGCGACGTGCCCCGTGAAGCACCCGGTAGATGATAAGCTCATCGACTCCGACGGTGTAAAAGATGATGTATTTGCCAACGGGAAAACATCGAAGTCCAGTACGATATTGCTCCTGTTTAATACCCATACTAGGGTTCTGGGCCAGTTTTTCATAAGTTTCTGTGAAGCGATCAACCAGGCGGTCTGCTGCTGACATGTTGTCCGCTGCGATATACCCCCAGATTTCAAGGATATCATCCTCTGCTTGCTCAGTGAGGCGGACACGTTTTGTCATGAGTCTTTGTGTTGCTTCTCCAAGCGTTGGCGACCTTGTGCCTTGATCTTGTCAGGATTCCAATCGACAAGCTGCCCACGATCCGCCTGATCGAAGCCGATCTTCAGTTGTTGGCGAAGTTCATCATCTGACGTGAACCCCAGCAAGTCACGAAATAGATCAACCCGCATGAAGATCACATTGTCGGCCTCAACGATGCCGTCGTTTTGTTCAAGAGCCTGTTTTTGTTCATTCGTAAGATGAGTTTCCATGCCCGCATTCTACTACATTATCCAGCAAAGTACAGAGAATTTTGTTGCACCACCATCTCATTGGGGTGTCTCCATTTACCAAAATGATCGTCACAGCAGGTAGGGTACGCTGTGCGTACCAATCTTTAACTCATGATGACTATGTTGGCAACTATCATTTACCGAAAATGGTACGCACAGCGTACCCTACATTGTTGCGGGGCGGTTTCTATTCATTCAGTCTTCTTTCCTGACCGTACTTCATATAAAAAGGGTCGATGTAATCGTTGTTGAAATTCAGAGATACCAGATAGACTGATTCCCCGATCTTCTGTTTGGCAGCCAGTGCTTCTTCTGGTCGATTCAGTTCTGATAACGCCAGGTAATCGAGGTAATGAAACGCGAGAGAGTGAGGAATTTCTTCCAGGTACTTTTTGATAATTGGTAGCGACTGCTCGGCTCGACCAGAACGAATCAGTAATTTCGCCAACTGATATTGGGCAGGAACAAATTTGGGGTTCTTGCGAAACTCTTTTTCTGCCTCAAGTGCATTTTCCTCCCGCAGATAATTTCTTCCGATTGCATATTTCGCATAGAAGATAAGTTTTTGACGCTCCGGTTTACTGGTTTCCTTCTTCAGATAGGTTCGATATTCTTCGGTGCTTTCTTTCATGCGTCCCATTTTATCAAGACAGAAAGCCAAGCCGAATCGAGCCTCAAGATTTTCAGGATTCATTTTCAAAGCCTGTTTATAATTGGGTTCTGCATAGGCATAATGTCCCTGCCCCAACAACGCTTCTGCCAAATGTTGCCAGGCCAAATCATCGCCGACCAGCGCCTCGTTTGATAATTCTTCAAACATTCTTCGCAAAAAAGGATCGTCCAGATAAAAAGCAGGCGTGGTTGGCGAAACGCGAAGCAATTTGTTTGAAACGAGATAGCCGCATAGAGCAAACTCGAAAATCAAAAGCATGAGGGTGAGCCTTAAAGCGTAAATCATTTCCCCTCCTTTGATCTGTTCAACCAGGCTGAGACGCGACCAAGTCGTTGAAAAGGTTTGAGAATATTCATGCTGCCTGCAACAATATCTGGCTTTTGATCACCATCAATATCCCCCACTGCTACGGTTACGATATGAATCGGTTCGCTGGCGACTTGCCAGGTGGTGAAGTTTTGCTGTCCATCATTTTCAAGCCAGACAACGCTGGCAGTGCCTGGGCTGTTCCAGTCATTACTCATGCTGACCAAAACAAGATCGAGATCCCCATCGGCATCAAGGTCTCCCACATCTGCGGCATACGTTCCGCCCAGATCAGAGATTTTTGCCTTTTCAAATTTCCATTCTCCTTTGTTTTCAAACCAGTAACATCCATGATACGGCTGCGGGTAAGCATCCCTGTCTTCGAGATTGTCACCCGCAGGAAGAATTAAATCGATATCGCCATCCTGATCCAGATCAGCTTTCACCAGTCCGGCTCCTCCTAAATCAAGATTGTTTGTCATCCATAATTTTCGTTTCTTAAACTGGCCATTCCCCAGGTTTTCAAATCCCCATAATTCTTCTTCATCTTGCGTGACAATAGCTGCAATGTCGAGGTCGCCATCGGAATCGTAATCAGCAACCGGGACATGGATCGTGCCAGGTGCAACGAGCAGTTCATGTCGATCAAATTTGAAATCGCCCAGATTTTCCAACCAAAGAACTTCTCCGCGATTATAACCGAACACGCCAACCGCCAAATCGATATCTCCATCCCCATCAAAATCGCCTGGCTGGACGTCAGCAACACGTCTTACGTTATCAAGAATAACATGGCGAACAAATTCATCTCCCTGCTTTTCGAATAATTCTACCCGGCCAATAATCCCATCATCTGGCATGATGTTGCCGAGTATCGAAACAATTATATCCAAGTCCCCATCCTGATCGATATCAACCGGCGTTGTGTGTCCAGGCACCGCAACATCTGAAATGATGACTTGCTCTTTCCATGTTTTATCAGGCAGAAAAGAGAACAGGGAGATCGAGTTTTTCGAGGCATCACAGGCGATTATTTCGTTGGCTCCGTCCCCGTCAAAATCAAGAATTTGGATGTTTGTTATCAGTGGATAACCACCAAATTCCGGACCAACCTGAACGTGAGAAAACTTCATTGGCGATGCGGGATAGGTTTTGCCGCCCGAATAGACTTCAGTCGTAGCGCGAAGCGAACACAATTGAGGAAGCAAAAACCACGTAACAAGTGGAATCACTGCCAGCAATGCAACCAAAAATGATAACCGTAAAGCAGCAGGCATATCTATTCCGTACTTGTGTAAATGAAATGATGAAAGGCTTACCCGGTATGATACCCGGTAAGCCCTCACGTACAATGCAAAAAGAGCCGCTCGTTTTGAAACGGACGGCTCTTTTTTATTGACTAATCACTCGAAGGAGGATTTATTTTTTGATATCCCACCACCAGCGACCTGCTTGAAGGTTGGGAGCTTTGGCCGTTTTGGCAACGCCTTCCAGACGTGGGGCTGACTGCATTTTTGCCAGCAGCGAATTCGCATCCACTCGAACACCGCCTGCAACTTGCACAACAATGTTTTTGCCGTTGAAGACTTTGTGATTGACAACCGAATCGACCGTCAACGGTGCTTCGTACATTGAAGGATGATATTCTGCATTCATCGCAAAACTGCCTAAGTCCCAGTTGACGTTTTCTGCAAGCCGCTCTTTATTGATCAACGCAGCTACCATCGCCAGATCGAAAATATTCTGCATGTCAGCAAAAATAATATCCTGCTTGGCCAGTTGTTGATAATGCTCGGTGAAGTTGCTGGCGAATTTTCGGTTTGTCGCTTCGGATGTTCCGGTTTGAATCCGTTCGCCCTGATTGTTGATAAACTGATTTTCAGACTGGCAAAGAACCGAAGTCCCTCGAATTTCAAAAGCGTTTGCATCGTTACTCTTCAAGACAGAAGCACATTCCACAGACATCCACCAGCGTAACGCATCCAAGCTGCTGACATCGGAAACTTGAGCAGCGGTCATCAGTTTGAAGTAGTCGGGAATTTCGGAACCGCCATCCAGTTTGCCAATTCCGATTAACTTCATGCGATAATCTGCTTCGACAAGTACACGAGCAACTCGTGAGGTGGCAGGAACTCCGTAGATTTGAACATCTTGCAGACCAAGTTTTCGCTGCAACTGTCTTGCCCAGCCACGTACAGATCGTGAAGAGATCGGCCCATTATTCTGTGACTTCTCAACAAACGCTTTCAGGTTTCGCATCCCTTCTTGACGAGGATTGATCGAGCATCCGAAGATTCCCTCCCCTTCTGGTGAGAATGTTCGCAGGACCGTTACCAAGTCGTCTAACTGAAGTGTTGGGACGCCGTTATTGGAACTGACAGCCATGCCACGCTGGTTAAATTCCCAACCCGAAGCAGGTCCGGCAATAACAATCTCTCCCGTTTCGGGATAAACAAAGACGTGCTGGATTTGATAGATGCCCGCCAGGTTTTTCATAGAATCGACAACGGGAAGCCCCTGAGCAATTCTTTGTGCAACTGCTTGCTCCAAGCGAGTTAACGAAACCATTCGTAAGTTGCTCACCTGAGCCATGTCGCTGTTCAGGTTTGCTTTGCGAGATTGAAGCCCCAGTTCTTTGAGGCGGTTTTTATCTTCTGTTTTTGTGAGCCGTACCAGCAAGCCTGTTGGATCAACGCGAACACCGGTTTCGAATTCAGTGATTGTGCCGAATCCACCCTGAGATTCCCATGAATCTAAAGCACCTGTTTGAGTTTCGATCAACTCGATCAAGGAGTCGAAATCGGCCCCTGATCCATTGAGTGATCTTTTTTTGACTCGCTTGGCAGTCAGTTGGACGCGAGTTCGATTGACCGGCATTTGCCGCAGTGTCGCACGGGATGCCTGCAATTCACCAGCTTCAATTTGGCTCTTTGCAATTTGCTGAAGGATATCAGCTCGAACGTTTTCATCGTTGACGGATTTTGCAATCGCGATCGCGGACTGAAATTCGCCTGCTTCTAAATGAGAGGTAACAGTTTTCTTCAAGCCGTCCACATCGTCAGCCAAACAGAAACCTGGCAGTAATGTGACGGTGAGAATGGCAGCCATCATTTTCATGGCTGTTAGATGGTTAAGCTTCCTGGCAATGATGCGACTCATCTGAGACCTCGTACAGGGGGAATGTGAACGTCGGTAAATCAATCAAATATTCCAACAGGCGCACGGCGGCGCAGTTTTGTTGAGTCAGAAAAAGACCCTTGTCAGATAGGATCGTCAACAAGCAGGGCAACGTCAAGGACTTTTCCAAAAAACAGCCCTATTCAGCCATGAAGAGCCGTTTGACTCGAAAGAACACGAACAGCCGCTAGAATGGGTGCGCCTGTCGTACATAAGGTTACGATTGTACCACTACTGGCGATCTTCCTGACTGAGCCAATTACTCAAGTTTGGGGAAATTTCTGGAAAATTGCCAGTAAAAACTGCCCGCCACAGGAAATTACATTAAACGAGAAATAATGGTCGTAAATACAGATGCCCGAACTTCCCGAAGTTGAAACGATGGTCCGAGGCATTCAAGAAGCAGTTGAAGGCTCGGTAATTCTCTCTTTCACACGTTCAAAATGTAAATGCAAGCCCATTTCTCCCGTGCCTGCATTTGCACAATTAGCCAAGCGAATCAAAAACCAGAGAATAAGTTCGGTTTCCAGATTTGCCAAACGGATCGTCCTGCAATTGGAAAATGATGATTCCATCGTGATCGAACCTCGCATGACAGGGCTGATGCTGCTGGCAGATCCTCCCAGCAGGGAACATCTGCGTTTTCGCTGGGAACTGAAAAAGGGGAGACAGAAAATCGATCTGTTCTTCTGGGACAGACGCGGACTCGGCACGTTGAAGTTGTTTTCGCCTGAAGAATTTCAACAGCATCTTGGTCCACAGAAAATCGGTCCGGATGCGTTGTTGATCACGCGCAAACAATGGCAACAACGTTTCAGTAAAACTTCTCGCGCGATTAAAGTTGCCTTGCTCGATCAAAAACTGGTCGCTGGAATTGGCAACCTCTACGCCAGCGAAATTTTGCACCTGGCAAAAATTTCGCCGCTGTTACCGTGCCTGCGAATAACACGCTCACAAATAGAACGGCTTACCAAAGCGACCAGGCAGATTCTCAAAACGGCAATCAAGCACGAAGGTTCCACCCTTTCAGATGGCACGTACCGTAACGCGCTCAATCAACAGGGAAGCTACCAGAACATGCACCGCGTCTACGGCAAAGAAAAACAACTTTGCCCAACCTGCAATAAAACAGAAATCATACGCATCGTCCAGACCCAGCGATCT
>JAJRTM010000535.1 GCA_024278285.1 Planctomycetota bacterium | reverse complement strand
TGTTCTGCCTCGGATGCTGTTTGCGGGGACGCTGAAGGTTGTGGATGCGCCGGAAATTGTGTTGCTGAGGTTTGATTCCAGCGTAATGAATGGATTGTCGGTTCCGGTGACGGTGTTGAAGATGATCCCGCGATCAACAAACGAACTGAAGTTGGAAAGATCGATGGTGTTTCCTTCCAAAGAGACATTACTGCCATCTTGCAGGCTGGAGAACAGGATTCCGGTTGCTCCGCCTGCGTTATCGTTTATCTGATTTCCAGTAAGGTTAAATCGAGAGGCTTTGCTGGCTGTGACTCGAATACCAACGCCGTCGCGTCCTGCAAATTCAAGGGAGTTTCTCGTCATATTAGCAACGGCAGGACCGCCCAGATTCATATCGATGGCCACTCCATTATCTCCGGTAAATCCGATGCCGTTTTGTGACAGAGTGAAGATTGATGTTGCGTTTGATTCTTGGGTTTTCAGTTCAAACCCTTTCTGATTGATATTGCTGCCGGTAATCAGATTGTTGGCAATATTTGCATTGATCGATCCGATCCAGTTCAGACGGGAAGCGATGGCGGATGCTTTATCCATTTGGATTTCGTTTTGCTGAAAAATATAATTGAGCGTCGCCAGTTCCCCGCCAACCTGAGCAGTGGCATCGAAAAAGATATCCGGAGATTCTTTGACCAGGTTGCCAGCAAGGCGAACAACATATCCACCAACTTCTGCTACGTTGTATTGAATTCCGGTTTGAGAAGAAAGCGTATTATTTTCGAACGTATTTGTATCAATTTCTAAAACTCGTAGATTCGTTGCATTCACAAATTGCTGAGTTGTTCCTGTCACAAGCGAGCGAGAAACTTTGAACAGTTCCGAGTTTGAACTTTCCAGAATGGTTTTGTTACCTGAAAGGTTCATCAACTGTGTCGCTAAATTGCCGGAACTTTCTGTGCGGAAGGCAACATCCGTATTCTGGATTGTACCGCCCGAAAACGGGGTGCTATTTAATTGGTCACCCAAAATAAACAATCTTCCTTTTGCCTGCTTCAAACCGATTCCCAGGGGACCGCCATCAACAGAAACGGACTTCAGGAGGATCTCAATTTCTGTCTCTTCAATTTCAACCGCTGCTGCATTGGTGGTATTCAGATTGCCGTCGTTGATGAGCAGTCGGTCTGTTTTTTTGACGAACAAAGCGGTACCGCCGGTGGAATTTACATCGAGGCTTGCAAAAGAAACGAATCCTTCGTTGTCTTCGAGGTGAACTCCCCTGGCATTCGCAGGGGCATTGATATTCATATTCTCGACATAAACACTTCCAATAAGATTTGTAATAATATCATCCGTGGTGTCAACAGTTCCGCGGTCATCAATTTGCTCAATTGTTTTCAATCCAGAAACTCTGAGTCCACTGGTTTTATTTCCTTCGAGGTTCAAATTGCCTCTCAGGATAACTGAACCATTTCCGCCGGTAATGTTAATCCCGTTGCCATCAAGATTCGAAATGAAGAGGTCTTCAAAGCCAAGAACATTGTTAGCCTCGGAAATGAAGATACCATCCTGATTGCCTCCATCTATCGTAATGCCGCTGAAAGTTCCCTGGCTGGAATTACGAACTTCGATTCCGTTTCCGATGGCGTTTTTGATTGTGACATCTGAGACCGAAAACCCGGTGACGCCATCAGCGAGAATGCCGATTCCGGTGGGAGAGTCAATCGTTATCCCTGCAATGTGGGCATTATCATTTAGAACTATTCCGTTCCCTGCGGTCGTGGTGAGCATTGGTGGAACAGCAGCGGCGCTATTGGCTCCAATAGCAGCAACCGGTAAGTCAAGTGCTCCAAATCGAGAGTCAAAGACTTGGAAGTCAGCCATATCGCCGAGTAATAATTGATCAGCACCAAGAACAATATTTTCTGTCAGCGAGGTGCCAGATTTAACAATAATAATATCTGCCCCAGCCGCCTGAGCATCGGCTACTGTTTGCCAGGGGCTTTCGGTAGTTCCCAGAGGAACTACCGTCAAAAGGGAAGCTGTCCCAACTTGCTGAACGGAATACGCGGCTCCTGTAGTCGGATTAACCAATGGTATTGCAGTTCCTGCTTCAGATCGCTTACTTAAAATAACATTGTAATTACGTTGCACAAATCGGCGTAACTGTCTATCCAACTGACTGGTCGGCAGGCCACCTTTTCCAAATCGCCAGTCTAAACCAAGAGTGACATTGGTGCCGAATGTGCTATCGTTTGTGATCGCAGTTTGCGCAGAAAGCGACTCGGAGAGTTTCCCATCGAATTGAATTTTGAAGCCATCAATTCCCGCAACATTATTTCCTTCAAAGCGATACCAGCCCAGAGTTGCCTCTATCTGATGTTGCTGTGCGAATTCACCGGGAAGATAAAATCCCAACGAAGCATCCAGCCCCTTCATGGCAACACCTATTGTATCAAGCGTATCGACAACAACCGTCGTCCCGACAATTCGCGTACCGCTGACGGTTCGCTGTATGACCTGTTCGTCATCGCCAACCGGAAAATAAAAGTTTGTTGTAATATTTCCAATACTCGTCAAACCTTCCAATCCAAAACCGATCTGCTGAAATGTTTTTTCGGAAGTTTGATCGAAATTGAATGAAGTGTTCGCTCCCAGGACAAAAAGTTTATTCGGTTCCAAAAAGCGAAACCCCGTTGTCAAATTGGCTCCCAAATTTCCATCGTTGGTAAGAAATCCACGGATATCCCCAAACAGAATTTGTTCTTCGCCGTTCTGAATGTAGGGAAATAATCCAAGGTACGTAATGCCTGTATCTCGCCCCACGGTGGATAAAGCAGTATGACCAATTCTGCCATCGATGCCTTTCTCTTGCGCAATCGATTGCGCGGGCAGAATCAGGCTGACACAAAAAGCCAGAATCAAGCAGGAGAGATAGAATTGATCACGCCAACAAATCTTGTGCATGAGTTACTCTTGAAGGGGAGGGGAGATATAAGAGAGGAATATAGTCGGATCAAAAAATCCAACCGTTCAGTGGAGGGGAGAGAAATATAATTCAGATTTCCCTGCGGTGTCAATGCGAGTCATGCAGTTGGCGATACTGCAAACAGCGTAGCGTTGAGCTTAAAATGGCGCATAAAAAAACCCCGGAGACAACTCCGAGGCTTCCCGTACTCAAAATCAAAAAAGGTGCGAGTGGGATTCGAACCCACGAATAATGGATTTGCAATCCATCGCCTTAGGCCACTTGGCTACCGCACCGAAATTTTCCGTAACAGAAGATTCACTGTTACAAACCTAATGATCGGCAATACGTAGCAACCGTCTCAAGGAATTCTGGTTACTATTGCCCAAATTTCCTGATATGCCCGTAACTCCTTTAATTGATAAGGGTTACATCACCAGTATTCCTTTGCAATATGGTAGCATAGATAGTATTGGGGAATCAAGTAAAGCGGGGCGACTTTTCTGGATTCTTACGATTAGTGTTCAATCAAATTTCGATTGATCTGCTATCTTACCACCGCTGAGAGTGGAAAACTTTCCGGTTCAGTGTCACTATGGGAGTTCGACTCTTGCTTCCCTCATCAAATAGGGAAGATAAAGAGTTTTCACATTGTGCCAGGAAAGACACATTAACCACCAGGAAGGTTCTTTATTGCGTCACAGAGATAGAATAAGAGAATAAAAAGATGGCTGATTCGGATCGGAGCCAAGACAATAACCAGAACGAGGCTGTTCAGGAGAGTGAAGAAATTTTAATCGAACGGGCGCGAGGGGCGCTCTCGAATTGTAACTGGGTCATTGGCGAATGTGCTGCCCAGTGGACAGAAAAATACGCCAAGGGGCGGACAGATGCCGATTTTGGTAACCAAATTGGCCTTTCTTCTGACCAGATTTTTCAGCGAAGAAGAGTTTGGGAAAACTTTCACGATGTCCGGGAAGAATATCCTCATCTGAAATGGTCTCACTTTTACGTTTCCCTGAATTGGGAAGATTCTTCCGAGTGCCTTAGTTGGGCAGTTGAAAACCAGGCAACGGTCGCACAAATGCGAGCCTGGCGGCGATCAGTTCATGGCGAAGATTTAACCGAGCAAGGCGATCCGCTGGCGTTACAGGCACTCGATTACAGTCCGGAAGTTGTCCGAGATGCGGAAGGGTTTGCAAGTTCTGACAATTCAGGAATTCCTTTCGAAGTAACAGGTTCAGGAGTTTCTGGCACAGAAGAAGCACCTTATGCTCCATTCCGAAAAGATGCCCGTGGCTCTGGACAAGGGGAAGAAGGAACTTCTTCAACAGCCGTTGCTTCCCCTCCCGCGACAATGACACCTCAAAGAATCGCCAAGCGAGCGCTCGGAGGAATGCGACGCCTTCAGCAGATGATGGAAGAATTAACGGAGGAAGACTACAACGAATTGACACCCGATGTAATCAATCAGTTGTGGGATACTTACGAAGAACTGGGACGCAGTATTAAACGGCAGGTATAAGTTAAAAACCAGCAGGCGAGCCAGTTCAGTGATGACCCTGGTGGCTTTCGAGTCTGAATTGGATGCTGGCTATGTAGCGACTTAGTCACCAGAGGGTTAGCACCCCCGGCTCGCCTGAAATTTTCCGGATGTTTTTGCACATGATTTCTTTGGTAAGGTACTAACAAATTTGAATTCGGGTCAAAGGATATGACAACATGGTAGAGGATACTGCACCAGCAACTGGTTCAAAGCCAAGACCATCCAACGGCGGAATTCCTTTCGTCAATGGGTGGTTGGTGGTTGCGTTGTTAATTTGTGGAATTGCGCTACTGGCTCGCGATATCTATCGCAATCCGCTTTCTCTGTTTACTTCAAATGCGGCAGCGCGTCCGGTGATCGCGAGGGGAGATCTGGCGGAAGATGAAAAAACGACCATCGAAATTTTCAATGCCTCATCCGCTTCTGTCGTTCATGTTGCAACTGCTGAACTGACCGGCAATCAATTTAATTTCAACGTGATGGAAGTCCCCAAAGGGACCGGAACCGGGTTTCTATGGGATGACAAAGGTTATATCGTCACGAATTACCATGTTGTCCGCGGCGAGAACCAGCGTTTTCGTGTGACGCTTTCCGATAACAGCACCCATCAGGCTTACCTTGTCGGTGGGGAACCGTCTAAAGATATCGCTGTGCTACGAATTGATCCGGCTCATCTCAATTTGAAACCTATCAAACTGGGAACCTCTTCCAATTTACAGGTAGGACAAAAAGTTTTTGCGATTGGTAGTCCATTCGGGCTTGATCAGACGCTGACAACAGGCGTTATCAGCGGCCTGGGACGTGAAATTCAATCGACCAATAGAAAAACGATTCGCGATGTGATTCAGACAGACGCCGCGATCAATCCAGGGAATTCTGGCGGACCGTTGTTAGATAGTGCAGGTCTTCTTATAGGTGTTAATACGGCAATTTACAGTCCATCAGGAGCATCTGTTGGTATTGGATTTGCGGTCCCTGCAGATATTCTGAATCGAATCGTTCCTCAAATTATTCAGACCGGCAAAGTCGAACGCCCCGGTCTGGGAGTATTCATTTTTAATGATGCGATGGTTCGACGCAGAGTGGGAAAACCGGGTGTCCTTATCCGAGATATTACTCCCAACAGTGCCGCTTCAGCAGCTGGACTAAAGGGAACCAGTTCCAACAAGGATGGCGACATCATTCTTGGCGACTTAATCGTGGCAATTGATGGAACGCCCATCAAGGAACAAGCCGATCTGTTCGACCTGCTTGAAAAAAAGAAGGTTGGCGATGTTGTACAGGTTACCATCGAGCGGGAAAACTCGAAAATGGATGTCGATGTAAAATTACAACGTATTGAATAATCAGAACGCAATATGATTCTCTGGTTAAGAATGAGTCCGATTGCGATTGTTTTTGTGGTCTGATCAAGGTAACCTCTTGGGGTGCCGGAAAATAGTGAGGATTACAATCAGGAAGGATAGGCGACTGTGTCAGTTGATCGGTCATTTCAGGTAGAACGCAAAGACGATATTACTATTGTCTCTCTTGGGGCGGAGTACGGCTCGATCGAAGGAGAGTTGGTAAGTGATACCGAAAAAAAGTTGCTTGAAGTTGCCCAGAATAAAAATTGTTCGCACCTGATTCTCGATATGCAGCACACTCGGTTTTTCGGTTCGTCTTTTATCGAAGCACTCGTGCGTGTCTGGAATGAAATAAAATTGCACGAACATGGATCGCTTCAACTTTGCTCGATGCAAAGCTACTGCAAAGAGATTCTTGAAGTCACGCATCTCGACAAAATCTGGGGAGTCTGCGATACCCGCGACCAAGCCATCCAGCACTGCCATTCAGGCGAGTCGGGGCAGCTATGATCCTGGTCATTCCTGGCCCGGCGTAGACGGAACTGAACAGGGATTTGAACCACAGATAAACCGAATGATCCCAGCACGGCTGCTCTGATTTGCCCGCCATAATCCATCGATCAAACAATAACTGTCGTATCTTTGGATGGCCCAGACGCATCGCGTCTGGGTGACGCAGTCACAAGAAGTCTTATCAGACACTCTGCCGGAACAATAATCTCCCCTTCTTTTATACCGTTTCATGCTTTTTCTTCGTCGGAAACCATATTCTCGGCTTCTTGTTGCGGGGCAACTCAGACGCGATGCGTCTGAGCCATCCAAACGGTTTGAATTTTGTTACGGTGATTCGTTTCAGGATCGTTTCCCGTAAAACGGACCGTTTTCGTTTTGGCAATGCTTATCGATTTCAGTATGACGGTATAAAGCGATTTTATCGGACGACAATTGGTGTCGGTGAAAAGCCAACCAGAATGAATGCCAGCGTGACCCAACCAAGAATAATTCGAAACTTTCCCAATGGGGCGTTATCATTGGCAGTCGGAGGATGATAGGGGCCCATCATTACGATCAAAAATAACATCAGCATGAAAGTTGGATTTCCACTGAGTATCATATAAACAAATGTCCCAACAATTAATCCCGTCGCGACCCGATGTGCTTTCTTGCCGATAAGCGTGTAAAGAATGTGACCGCCATCGAGTTGACCAATCGGAATCAGGTTGAGTGCGGTGATAAAAATGCCGACCCAGCCGGCATCCAGAACTGCACTTTCCATCGAGACGCCGGGAGGCCAGGAACCTCGCACAATTTTTACAATCCAGCCAACAAATGGGGGAGCCATGAATTCGTATTCGTGCACTGGTACAAGATGGTGTGGCACTTCAACT
>JAJRTM010000045.1 GCA_024278285.1 Planctomycetota bacterium | reverse complement strand
TTTCTTCTTTTTTCGTGTATTTCGTTTCTTTCGTGGTTCTTTAATTTTGAGAATCTATTTCACAACAATTTCAATCTCTAAAATAAACCGCTAAGTTCGCAGAGGTTTACGAATTGACCACGAAATTCACGAAAAGAAAATCACAACTATCCTCCCTTTGTTTTTGTGACTCTGTCTTGGTGGAGAGTTTCTTTTATTTTCTCTGCGGTTCTCTGCGAACTCCGCGGTAAAACTTATTTGGTTCCGGCTATGCCGAGTTAGGAAGAGCCATTGCATTTATAACGTGTTTGCCATCGCAACCCACGCCGCGTTGTATTGTACTCTTTCGACGCACCAGGGGTAACACTTTGTTCCCAATATTTTGAAATCGTTATAACCGGTACTAATTCTCTTTAGCTGGACAGCGGCAAGTTCTCCTCGTTCCCAAGCTCCAGCTTGGGAACGGACGGCTGGGAAGGTCCTCCTTCCGGTGAGTTTTCAATTTTTTTCGATGGCTTTCAGTACCGACATGAAGCAGGAGCTTCTGCCCCTTGCGTTCCCAAGCAGGAGCTTGGGAACGAGGAAAATGCTCTTTTTTGTCCAAGTTTCGACACATTCCAGTTATCTTACACCAGCCCGCCCCGTTTGCGCAGAACCCATTCGATGGTCATCAAGGTGGCAAAAAGGAGCAAAATGGGCCAGCCGTCCCAGAGATTGAGTGATGCGGAGATTTCCAAACCGCTTTTCCACGGTTTTCGATTCAGATAGTCATCCAGAAACTTTTTGAGTTCTTCGGGGGCGATCATTTGCGAATCGGTTGTCAGCCCTGCCAGTTGAGCAAGTTCTGCGAGCAGTTCGCGATCAACAATCGGATGATCCATTTCCAGATCGCGATCATGCACCAAAAATCGAGCCAGGGCAGAGAATCCGACGTTCTTGCCTTTGTGTGTCGCATCGACTCGCACGAAATAATCGCCGGGAGTTAACGTTTCGGCAAACGCTGTCATCTGTCCGATATCGGTTGGTGAACCACTCAAGCGATGTTCTTTCCCTTGCGGATCGGTAATGCGAACTTGGAATGTTGTCTCAGGAAGTGACTTCCCTTTTTCGTCTCTCGCGCCATATTCCAAAGAGACCCTGCCGCCCGGATCAACCGTGTTTGGCGTGACCTTGATCCAGACCGGTTGATCGGTATCGAGTTCTTTATGAGCGAGCCACAAAACGGCCTGCCTCCAAAACCTTCGATGCGCCTGCTCGAACCCTGCCTGTGCCCAGAAATATGTTTCATCAAACGCCAGGCACATCACTCGCGAACGACCAATATCGGAAGCGACAATTAAATCGTCCCCCTGTTCACTTTTGGCAAGAACTTCGACAAAATCTGACTTGGCACGAATGCGCGTCGCCCCGGTCAACGGCGGAAGTTCCAGCCAGGCTTCGTTATTGCGAGTAGGCGAATCGATGCGCATTACATAATGCCTGTTCCCCGCTGTTGTTGGTTTAAGATGCAGTTCTGCTTTGATTTGTAAATCGGTATCAAACGTGGAATCTGGTTTTGCTTTTCCCGGTGCAAGCGCAACCGGCAAAATATCGCGCAAGGGGGATTCTGCATATCCTCCCGCGCTATAAGTATGATACCCGCCAAGCATCATCAGGCCTGCCCCATCGCGCACCCGCTGGGCAAGTAACTTCATTTGCACGGGCGTAAAATGCTTGGCAGAAACATCCCCGACAATGTAAACATCGTAACGTCCCGGCTCGAACCAACTGTTATCAATGTCGGAGCTTTTTCCCCCGCTTCCCGAAAAGTTTTTGGGACGAATCATCTGGAAATCGACCTGCACTTTTTCTGAAGAGTTAAGCTGTCTGACGGACTTAATTTCTGTGCGGAATGTATCGAAATACGCAATTCGTAAGCCGCCTTGTCGGACGCGGATCAATGTTTCGCGGATGTTATTTCTGGTTTGGACTTCCCCTTTAATTGGTTCCACCTCGGCTGCCAGTTTGTATTCCCCCGACAGTTCCGGCGTGAAAGAAAGTTCGATCACTTTGGTTCCTTCTGTGTAGCGGGTCTCAAATTCAACGACTGTTTCTGAATAAGTCGTCGTTGGAATTGGCTTCAAATTCCCGGTCTGTTCAGCTCGTAATCCCGAGCGATCTTCCAACAGCAATCGAACCCGCATCCGCCGATTTCCCGCTCCCGCCCAGCGAACATGCACGCGCACCGGCACTCTCTTTTTAACAAACACAACCGGATCAACCTGAATTTCTTCAATCGCAACATCCGCCGCCGCAGAAGTTGTCGCCGCTTGCCCAATCGGAATCGGATAAAGCGAAATACCAAGTTCCCCCAGTTCAGACGCAATATCTCGCGGGTCCAGATCATATGGCGGAACCGCTCGTTGTGCCCCATCAGTCAACAGGAAAATGGCAGAAAGTGGTTGTTCGGCATGCCTTCTGGCGGCTTCTCGCAGCAGCACACCGATCGCCGTTTGTGTCCCTGTGTTTTCGTTTTGAAACGCTTCTACTTGATGAGGAGACGAATCGAAATCGAACCGGTTGATTTCAACTTCTTCCTTCAACTGTTCAAGTTGGCTCTCGACATTCTCAAGTGTTTTGAGCAAGCTTTCGCGACGAGCGATCCCGCCCGGTCCATCAGTCACGGACATACTTCGCGATGAATCTCCTGCGATCCAAATTTGCGATGCTTTTCCATCGGGCGAAACCCATTGAAGTTGCGGTCTGATGATCGCGACAAGCAGCAGCAACCCCGTCAAAAAACGAATTCCCATCAACAATCGCCGCCGACCGGTTGGTAAACCCGTTGCAGACAACCGATACCCTCCCCAAATGCCAGCAGCGATTACGATTGCCACCAGGGCAATGATCGGCCAACTCCATAAAGGTTCCAGATTGAGTCGTAACGTTGTCATATTATTGTAGGGGGCGTCCTGACGCACCTTTGCTCATCAACTTTCTTGTCTTCCATAAAAGAAATTCGCAGCCAGGTGTTCTCCCAGAAAGAACAAAATAAGCAGGGTAATCAACATCGGGTACGCCTCTTTCCCGATTCGCCCCAGCAGGA
>JAJRTM010000534.1 GCA_024278285.1 Planctomycetota bacterium | reverse complement strand
GCCAGGAAGCGAAGGTTTGCAAATATCAATTCGCACGATTTGACAACGTCAGTTACAGCGTGCCTCGTCATTGTGCGTTTCAGACGGTGAGCGTTAAAGGGTATGTTGATCGCGTTGAAATTGTGTTCAACGGGGCTGTTGTTGCAACCCATTCCCGAAGCTATGAGCGGGGAGAACAAGTTCTTGATCCTCTGCATTATCTGGTGGCCTTGGGACGCCGCGCGGCAGCCCTGGATCACTCGAATGTCTACAAAAACTGGCGATTACCAGCGGTATTTGATGAATTGCGCCAGCGATTGGAAAACCGATATGGTCTGCGTCCAGGAGCGAAACAGTATGTGCGAGTCCTGCAATTATTGGCTCAACATCCGCTGGAGCGTGTGAAGCAATCGATCGAACAATTGCGTGGCCCCGAAGGAGCGGATGCGGATTTGATTATCCGCCGTGTCGAACGATCCGCCGCGGCTGCTTGCCATTCTGTTGAATCATCTGGAGCGATTTTATCTGAAGAAGAAATGAGTCGCCCCGAGGTGTTGTCGGTTGAGGTTCCTTGTCCGAGCCTGAACCATTTTGATCAGTTTTTACCCTCGTCATCTGAAGGAGATAATGACCATGAGCGTCCCAAAGAAAACCCAGTCGAAGAAGAACGACCCCAAGCTGCTGCTGTTAAAGAGCAATCTGAAGCAGTTAAGATTACCGACGATGAATTCCGAGTTCGAGAAACTGGCTCGCGAGGCAGCCAGCTCGAATCAAACATTCGAGCAGTACCTGTTACAATTAAGCGAACTGGAGGTGGCGACTCGCAGCACGAATGCGTTAGCGAGCCGGATCAAACAGGCTCAGTTCCCGATGGAAAAGGGCTTGGAGGATTACGATTTCTCAGCGATCAAATCGATCAGCAAACAGAAAATCCTGGAACTGTCCCGTTGCGAATGGGTACGTCAATGTTCCAATGTCTGTCTGCTTGGGCAGCCGGGAACGAGTTATTGTCAAATGTTGTGTTCTGGGAAAAATGAATTAGGCGGCTTTTTGTTCCTGCTGAGTTCCGTCTTTGAAGGTTTTTCCTTCGATTACTAAACTGAGTTTCTCGTAGCCTCGCAGACGTCTCCATTTCTTGGAGGCTGATTCTGCCAGCTTAAACATCATTGCCAAACTGGTGCGTCTACTGCCGCTTCCTTTGGTTCTTCGATGTCTTAATCGGATCGTTGCAAAAGTTGATTCGATCGGATTAGTCGTTCGCAGGTGAGCCCAATGTTCGGCGGGGAAATCGTAAAACGTGAGCAGCACATCGCGATCTTTGATCAAGCACGCGCTTGCTTTTTCATACTTCGCACCGTACTTCTCGACGAAGTGATCGATCGCTTTGAGGGCTTCTTTTTTTGTGGGTGATTTCCATATTTCCTGGATATCCAACTTCGCTTTGGGCTGCACACTTTTGGGCATCTTATTGAGGATATTTCCCGACTTGTGAAACCAGCAGCGTTGTTCTTTTGTCTTTGGAAAAGTTTTTCGCAAGGCCGCCCAGAAGCCGAGGGCTCCATCGCCGATGGCCAGTTTCGGGTCAATCTTCAAACCACGTTTTTGCACATTCAGAAGCAATTCGTACCAGCTTTGTGTGCTTTCGCGGTAGCCATCCTGAATGGCGATGATTTCCTTCTCGCCGCTGGCGGTGGCTCCCATAATGACCAATATGCATTGGCGCTTATTGGCTTCATCCTCCAAACGAACGTTAACATGAATGCCGTCGGCCCAGACGTAAGCGTACTGTTTTCCGGTCAAATCTCGCTTCGACCAGGCCTCATATTCCTGGCTCCATTTTTCTTTGAGGCGAACGACGACATTCGCACTGAGCCCCTTCGCCTCTTCTCCCAGAAGCGATTGCAAAGCCTCTGAAAAGTCGCCGGTCGATAATCCTTTGAGGTACAACCAGGGAATCAAATCTTCGATATTATTCGTTCGTTTCAAGTACGGCGGCAGAACCTTGGGTGAGAAACTGGCACGGTTTTCTTTATCGGCAGATTTGTCTCGAACTCGCGGCTGCTTCACTTCCAAAGGCCCGGCTCCAGAGAGAATTTCACGAGAAGGAAGATGTCCATTACGAACCACTTGCCGCCGACCTTGCGAGTCTACTCGAGTGGAGTGCAGAGCAAGAAACTCATCGACTTCTGCATCAATCGCGGCTTGTAACATTCGCCTTGCTCCTTCCTGAACCAGCTCATCCAACGGACTGCGTGGCACCGAGTTATCCTGAAAAGAAGCGAACAGAGCAATTCTCCGTTCGCAAGCCGCATCTGTTTCCCGAAGATTATCGAGTTGTTCGAATCCTTAAGAGCAGAGAATTTGAAGGAGCCGTGAGCCCACGCGACGCATCTCAGTATTTGTACCCCGGACTCACTTCAAGTCTCTTAAACAATGATCTATGAATGTAGACTTAGGTATAATCCAAGCAGTACGAGTTAAGCGGCTATGAGGTATTTTTTCACTTTCCTGTAACAATGAAGGCATTTTTGACATGACTTCAGGGCCAACAATTTTCCATCGAACGTCTTGAGCAGAGTTGTCGTTGTATTCAGTCAAGCATTTCCAGTGAGCATAGTCGTAATAAGACATGTCCACCTCCTGAATAGTAATATTCCTTCTCTCCAATTCTTTGAGGACTCTTTCTGCGTCTTGGCCCCAGTGGAAGCTACTGCCCTGCATATGCCGATAACCATTCTCACTTCCGCCGGACAGGCAATTGAAATAGCTCAGCGGATCGACATTCGAGATAGTCAAAGTTAATGCCAGTGCCGCAAACGGCAATGAAAGAGCCTTAATTATTGGAGATAAACAATTGTCCCGTCCTACAGTTGATCCAATTACTACAAATATGAAACCAAATGCGGGCAGGACATACCTGAAATGTATATTAAATTCCTGCTGGGAGCTTACAGCTACAATGAATCCCACAGTTCCACATATCAAGGCTTGGATGTCTACGATATGCTTTCTCAAAGCACTCCGTGAATCCACCACTACTTGGATCATTGACACTATACTTGCCAGTGCTAGCAAGAGCGTTAGAACGTTCCATTTAACTAAAATGCCGTAAATATAATAGTACCACCACCCGCCATGCTTCCATTCGCCATGTAAATAAGAGTCGAGAGGAAACTCCTCCAGATCCTTCTTCTGTTTGTCAATCCCTAACAAAAAATTCTCAGGAAACGGCACTGGGGTATAAGAAGGCAATATCTCCTTGAACTTGTTGCCTGGAATCTTCTCGCCTGCAAATGCCTGGCTCACAAATTCAAATTTTTCGATGGGGCGAAATACGCCTTCAAAACAATACGAAATATTGACTACGAGAACTGACACTAGCATAGCCGTAATGCATCCCGCCAAAACTTTACTGCCAGGTCGTAATCGATCTTGCGTCTTCAATATGTTCCGATATCCAAGAAGACAAAGTGGAAAACAAATTGCCACCAGTAGGATGCAGCTGAATTTGCATGAAATGGACAGTCCTAATGCAAGCCCCGCTAGAATTGCGAGATTGACTTCAAAAGTATCTGTCCATCTTACGAAAAGGTAGCATGTAAGCAGGCTGGCAGCAGCGGCGGGAACATCATTTGTTAGCAAAGCTGCATGTGCGATAACAGTTGGATCCGTGCACCAGAGTGTCAAGGCAATAAATCCACCTAAAGACTGCCCAGACACTCGCCTTGCCCATTGAAAACAGCAATATGCACCCAATACGAAGAATGGGATACACATGACCCTGCCTGCCCGAATTAGCATCGTAGTTCGAGTCAAGTTCGCATCAACAAAAGCCTTACCGAATCTGAATTCTGAGTGTGCTGCCGGCCTCATGTCAATTCTGGGCCATAATGTATCGTGTCCTAGCAGCAAGGTGGGAACTGCTGCCATCATTCGTACAAGCGGCGGGTTGACATTATAGGGTTCAAATCTACCTTGCTCCCAATGATAAACGCCCGATGCTAAAAGAGCTGGTTCTAGGTCTGTTGGGCTTTGGTTTAAATTGACCGTAATAATATTTATTACTGCAATTGCAACAACCACCAACGAGGCGTCATTGTATATCGTTTCTGACCTCTGATACCTTATTCTAAGAAAAGTTAGAAAATGTCGCACAATAAGTAAATAGTGCGATACTACAGTCGAGGCGGAATATTTTATCATAGAACGAGTTGACCTTTCCGCAGAGAAAAATCGAATCAACGTCATAGGGCAGCTGTGACTGCATGGTCACCACATTGTGGAAATTTAGAATGGTCATCATCAAATTAAGGCGGAGTCTCAATACGTGCCCTACTTTCAGGAAGTCGATAAATGCGCCCACTCACTAATCCAACCGGATAGCACGGTACTGGCAGATAGAATTCTTCAAGCGTCTCTGCAGATCCTGTTTCAGCATATAGTTTTTGTGCTTCCGCTGATACAACAATGCCTATCACCTGATCGTCATTCTTAACTGCATCGCGGAAGGTAAGAAAAGTGCGATCTTTAAGTAGGCCAGCAGAGACAAACTTATCACATGTAATACGATTACATGATACGATTCTCACTCGTTCAAAATCATCCCGACTAAGAAAAGGAACTAGAGTGAAAAAAACTCTCGAACCACACATCGTGATAGATCCATCCTCTTCCGCGTCGGTTAATTTATCAACAAACAGTGCTGGTCGATGCATGCTGCCCCAGTGACTCAGGTCATTGAGCTTGTCGATACTGTTAAACATTGTTACTAATGCTACACAGTACAAGAGACACTGAGTAACAAACTTTACAGATGGAATTGCCAGAAGACTAATTGCTGGAATGCACCCCATGAATAAAAAAACAGTACTCGAGTAGGCTATAAATATGGGTTTTCCCGAAATTGCCTGTACAAAGAAAAACAGTAGGTAGCTCAAAAGATAGGTGAGTGAGAACGCAGCCAGGCGAGGCTGCTGCCTAGACCTTGCTATGCAAAACAGACTCAGTAAGAAGCTGAAACATGAAAGAACACTCGATAAGAATGGCCACCCATATCCTATAGTCCGCGCCCACAAGAGGTAAAACGGTCTCCATAGGTATAATACATTTTCTGGAAGTCTTTGTGCCCAATAATGATCCTGGAGTCCATGATACAGATCGCGAAACACGTCATAGTCGAGGTATACCGTCAGCAAAGTAGTAACCAGGACTGTACTGCCGATGTAGACCGCTTGCATATACTTGGTATTGATAACAAGAATAATTGAGAGTGATAGCATCGCAGCGACAACAAGTATGATCCCGTACACAAAGGTCGAGATGGCGGTGAAAGAGGCCAGTGCGGTCAGGAGAATAGAAAGGGGAGTAGGTGTCGCCAAGCCAAATCGAATAATTGCCCATATTGAAAGAAGTACCAATGGAAAAGGGGTTGCGCGAAAGAGGTGCATAGCAATCGTAGGCAGACAGACTATACAGCAGAAGAAAATGATCAGTTCAACTGAATGGATGCTCCAATATTTTTTTCCTTCCTCCCAAAGGCTATGACAGATAGCACCAAGAGCCAAGATGAAGATACAACACCCACTCATACGAAGAATCATCAGGCTCCAGAAGACGCTATTTACTGGCCAGGCATCCAGACGAGCGATCATTCTCGGTAAGATTGCTGGGTGCTCAAATGGATGAAGTGAGGTGTGTCCATCTAAGTTAAGTGCAAGATATGCAGGAACAACGTTTTCCTCGTACGGTCGATCATGAAGGTTGTAACACAACGTTTGGCTCAAGATCAGCACTGCAACGGTAGATATTGCAAACGACAACAGTGCGAAATGGTGTAGACCCACCTTAGAACGTTCGAACTCGTTCGTACGCATCAATGACGATCCTTGGCACGTGATTTTTTGGCAATAACAACTAGCAGTATTATCACCATGACAACCACATTGCCCAGGACCAGATACGTGAGCGAGGTCCAGTTTCTAATTGATCGACCATGTCGTTGACCAGGATTCTCATTCATTAAAATGTGAGTTTTGATCTTTGCAAGACTGGCATCAATTCTGCCATCTGTGGGGGCAGCATATGTGTAGAGTTCGCCAGTGTCAGTGTTGCATACCATCTGCCCAGGTATTGGCTCAATAATGAAGTTACTCTCTTCAAATGGACCGAACTCAATACGGGATACAAGTATATGAATAGTCGCTGTGCCTATAACTTTGTCTGTTGCTCCATTTTTATCTATAAAGGTGTGCTTGCAAGTCACTTTCTGCGGCCATGCAATATCATCGTGGGCAATGAAGTTGTCATATGTGTAAAGCCATGACGATGTACCAGGAATAGGATTAAGTATTTCAGCCTTGACAATCGCAAAGTTGTTATTGGCATCGATCCAAATTGTACGTAAGCCATCACGACGAGAGATCTCATGTGTGTACCCTTCATTAGCATTTAGATTTTTTCGCAAAGAGAGTTCGCCTGCATACTCCAGGAAAAATGATGGCAGGAAGTGTGAATTCCCCTTAGCTTCAGCAACACCTCGCTTCTCCATGTCTGAAAATGGCCAGAGAAGGGAATTAAAATAGACGTTAGCTTCTGTAGTGGCGGATTTTCCGGTACCAATACTTAGGATACTTGATTGCTCTTGATAGCTCTTACCTTGATAAAACGCATTTCGCTCTTTTGTAGGCGTACCTGCCCTGAGTGCTTCAGCTGTGTAAGAAGACTTATCCAATCGGCGATGTTCCCCATTAAACACCAATTTGCACGAAGATTTTATAACGAACCCCTGCGACAATCCGGCAGCAATAGCATCGGAATCAAAATCCATTTGGCTTGAATACTCCACGAGAAGTCGCTGAACGCGATCTCGCCGTGATTGAATCTCCTCAATAATATTTCTTGCAGACATCTGATTTTTGTTAGCACCGGACGCCACAGCGGAATCAGTAAAATTGAGTTGCGGAAAATATAAACAAAAAGAAAAAATCCACAAGGCAGTAGGCCTTAAGAATGGACGCAAACATGTACACATAAGGCACCTATAATGTTAGTAATAAAAGGGCGCGTAACGCATGGGTGGACACCGGCAAAAAATCGCTGTAAGCAAGATCGTCTTCAAGTGCTTGGGTTAAATATTTAATGCACATGCTCATACTTTCTGAGCTTACACGATGTTCGGCAGGGAGATAAGCCATAGCTTCCAGCAGGTGGCTTGATACGCGCAATCGATCACCAAACTCACTCTTGTGCCCACGCTCAGATATTGTAGGTACTTTTTTGCCTCCACGCCAATCGAGATCCCAAGCGCCACAGGCACGTTGAGTTGTACTGAGCATGCCTATGATAGAATCCACTTCAGCCCCCACAAGCTCGCGATTATCGGCCGAGAGAATGCCATAACGACGATCAATATTGTGAATTACGCAAAGCGTATAGACTTTGTGTGTACCGGAACATGGCGAACGCTCGTACGGCTTATCGAGGAGTATTTGAACTAGAGAGTTGAAAGAAATCATGTCTCCCTGCCCATTTTTCCAATCCTTTTCTGTGTTGATGTAATATGCGTAAGCAATGAGGGTCCACTCAAGTTATGATTTATGGTTTACTCGCATTATTGACTCGCGAAGCACATCCGCCAAATCGTAATCATCTCGTCCCCGATGAGTTCGCACGGGATGATCTAAACCAATCGTATTCTCCGCCAACGATGCTATAACCTGATCGCGATGCGAGAAACCGTAGAATGTTCGATCAATGCGATTCGTCCCAGAAATGCACCGATAGGCCACACCAAACTCTGATTGCATAATAACTGGAAACCCACCATCGTATAGCTTCTCATCGTTGGTTACGTTCTCAAGAAACTGCTCAATGGATTGGATTTGCGACGAATCAGCAGGTAAGAATTCTATCACTGGCTGGCAAAGACGAGAGATATGAGCGGAGATGGAAGGAGAATTGGCTCCTTTGATGTCGGCCCATTTTAGTATGCGATTCAGATAGAATTTTGCTTTTACTAATCCAAAACCACTCTCCATTTCAGTGTAAACTTCGACAGAACGAGGGCGGGCTAGAAAAGATGGGGCGACATCTTCAATAAAGAGAGCGGGTAGAAATATAATAAGTGCTACTACAACGGTTACCACGAATAAAAGCACAATAAAGGAAGTAATCTTAGTCTTTATAATGAGCAACAACGCCATTGTCAGGTGAACCTTCTCAAAAGCCTAAGACACCCAATTTACGAAACGCAAAAAAAAGCACAGCCACAAGTAGAACAACTGCAATGATCACTTTATAGGACTTACCTCGATCAGCTAGCAATACAGGAGGCGACACCACCAAAACCGCACCCGACAAACGATCTCTCATTGCGTGAAAATTAGTGTTTATAGGAAGGCAACTGGTACCGTCAAAATAAAAAATGACATCATCTCCCTCAGAAGATGCAATGTCATAAACTGTAATAAAATGCCCTGTCCCTCCACCTTCCAACCCGTTCAAGTGGGCGATGAAAGGAAGGGGGACAGTTGTAAATTCACCGACATCAACACGCCGCAGTTTAGATTTCACGCCATGCCTTTGCGCCACTTCTGCAAGCTGTTCAATGCTATTCCCTATAAATGGGTCGGGAGCCAACTCCTCCAGCAAGTTTCCGTGAACAACAGTCACATCTTGTAACTCTAGAAGCACAAATAGAGAATTCGCACCACATGCCCCAGATTTGGCCCAAGCTGCTGGATTCATTTCACCCTGATCAATTGGCGAGATAAACAGAAGCAACAAAATAGAGGAGGGGATAAAATGTAAGCCTACCGTCATCTAAACTCCTCACAAATAGAACAACCAGCCTATGAAACTGCCTTGGAATTCAGCCCCCCTGGAAAAGAGAAGCCCGGGGCTTCCCAGACTCGGCATCATCACCAAGGAAAAAACCTGCTTCCCCCCATTCCGTGATTTCAAAAAACTGAGGGCTTCAGAATTGAGAATGAATTATAAACACCTTCTAGGTATAAACGAACCACGACCATAAAAGTTCGATAAAGAGGACTAATGGCAATTGGGGCGTTTGAAAGATCCACAAACAATTTGAGCTGCCCCACACATCTTAGTATCGCAATAAGCGTCTGCTGTTAGGGCAAAGCCTCCAATACTTGTCGTTTTGTACTTTGTTGTCGACCCACACTTTCCTCCACCGCAAGAGGGGTACACACTTGCAGAACAAATAGTTCCATCGGAGCTGATAATGCCCTCATGTCTTGCGGTCTCAGTCTGGCCACCGTAAACCAAATGGGGATTCAAGAGCACTTCCCCGACGGAGGCACGATATTCCAAGAAAAATACTGCCGCCACACTCAAAATACCGTAAATGACAAGTGTCCGTTTCATAACTGTTTCTCCTAATGATTAGGGTAACGACCATCTGTGTATACACTCACTCTGTATACCTAGTACCTTACAGTTTGAGATTATTACGTCAAGATAGAAGTGACCAGAAAAGGGAAAAGTTACTGTTTTTTATCGATCTCTGTTTGCTTTTTAGAAACAATGGAACTCCTACAAATCTTGTAGAGCCAGAAAGCGACAAACACGTCGATTAACAGCATGATTATAATCAGACAGTTCTCGAAAGTGAATTTGAACCATGGTTTTTTCTGATCGAACATCCAGGGGAGGATGCTGCTGGAGCCGGTGTAGGCTTGGGGCCAACTGTTGTGACCGATTCCTTTGAGTTCGGTGTAGTGGGGGGAGCCACCTGCTTGGCGGATTGCATTGATCATTTCTAGTGATTGGCTGACTGGTACTGTTTCGTCAGCATCACCATGGATTGCCCAGATGGGGAGATCAATCAATCGGTGTGCTGTTCGTATATCGCCTCCTCCCGCGATGGGAACAGCGGCTGCGAAGAGGTCCGGGCGGAGTGCAGCGAGTGACCAGGTGCCGTAGGCTCCCATGGAATATCCGGTGAGATAGATTCTTCGTTTATCGATAGGATTTTCTTGAATGACCTGCTCGATGATTTTCAACAAGGCAGGAAACTGTTGTTGCCAGCTTTGCTCTGAAGGACATTGAGGTACGACAAGAAAGCAAGGATGTTTTTTTCGATAAGCGGGTTGTGCGAGCAATGTTGGCAAAGATTGTAATTGGATTTGGTTGTCTGTGCCGCGTTCTCCGGCACCGTGCAGGAAAATGACAAGCGGGTATTTTCTGCCACTTTTTATAAATTCAGGCTTGAGTAATCGATAGGGAAGAGTTTTTGAATTGCCTGATGCTGAAGAAGTTGAAGAAAATTCATGTTCTTCAAAGTGCTGTAGCATTTTATCGAATTTATCATCTGCAAGACCGACAATGGGAATAGTAAGCGATAATAGTTGCATCACAACCAAGATGGCAGACATGACAAAGTGCAGACTCATTGAAATGATTCGCTTGTTTGGATTTATTCTACTTGGAGATCTTGTTTATTTGAGGATACTGCCCGCCATGCTAATTGTATACAGAGTGATGAGGAGCGGTATTCAAATTAATTGAGGTAATCAGTTGAGTTTTAATGGCAATACGTATATTCTTATTCTCCTGGCTTTTTGAAGATTTTCAAGGAGAGATCGAGTTGGCAATCACATATTCTAGATATCCTCTGCTTTCGCAGGTCTCATCCATCCGTGCAGCGTTTGTTTTGTTGTTGGTATACTTTTTGAATTCTATGGGTAATCTGCCTTTGGCAGCCCAGGATGGCACTCAGTCTCCTGGAAAAACTGGCGATACTACGAAATCAAAATCATTCGTATCACTGTCAGAATTTCTTGCCAAGATACCAGCTAATTTACGAATGAGTAAAACGAAGGTGTTCTATCTTCGTGATCTTGATGTAGATTTCCAACTTTCGGATTCTGAATTAAAAAATTCGCTTTCAGAAATAAAGAACCCGTTTTGGAGTCAGTTTATTCTGTCTGATTCTGATAAAGATGGGCTTGTTTCAGAAAAGGAATATATCGTAGCAGGTGGAAAAAAACACCTGAAAGCATCCAATCGTGAATTTTTGCAATATGACCGTGACCAAAATGGACAGTTTTCCTATATGGAGTATGTGGAAACGCCACGGGTTTCAACGAATCCTAAATCACGTTTTCTTCGTTGGGATCAAAACTCTGATCAATATTTGCAACTTACTGAATTCTTAAAACGATTCTCCTCAAAAACTCGTGATGTTGAAAGACGTAGGTTTTATGAATTTGATCTTGATGGTGACTTGAAAGTATCCCTGAAAGAATTCAGCTTGCCTCCCGAAAAAAGGAAACCACATTGGAGGAGCAGATTTGCTCTACGTGATGTGAATACCGATGGTCGACTGAGTCATGAAGAATATTATGCCCCTTCAGTTGGAACAAAGTGGGAAAAAGATGCTAAAGCAGCTTCCATAAAATATGATCGTAATGCAGATGGTTTTCTTTCCCTGAGCGAATTTGCCTGGACGCCCAATGGTACAACAAATCCCCAAGAGCATTTTTTATTGCTTGATTCTGACAAGAATTCTCAAGTTTCGCTAACTGAATATCTCCTGATGTGCAGTGGGCAGAAAGAAAATGTATTACGTTCGGTTTTTCTCCGTCGCGATTCCGATGCAGATTCTGTACTCAGCCTGGAAGAATTTAGTGCGCCGTTACAAAAACTGCCGCATACATTGCAGAGCAGGTTCGCGGAGTTGGACACAGATGGCGATGGAAAAGTCTCAAAGGAGGAGTATGTTTCACCTCACATTGGTGGCAAGTGGGAAAAAAGTGCCACCAGAGAATCGGTCTCTTATGATTTAGATCAGGATGGTTTTCTTTCTTTACAGGAATTTGTGTTTACACCAGCCCCCCAACTTTCTCCGAAGCAACGCTTCAAGTTCTTGGATTCGAACCAAGACAAAAAACTTTCACCTAAAGAATACCTCATTGCTTACAAAAATTCATCTCGAAGAAAAATAGCAGATCGAATTCTTTTTTTTCAGAGAGATGCTGATAACGATTTATTCTTGAGTCTGTCGGAGTATCTTGAGCAAACCGCTCTTACGAAAATCAGTAATGAAGACTTATTTCTCGCACTTGATGAAAGTAACGATAAGTTTCTTACCTTAGATGAATATCTGAAACGAAGTAGCAAGGAGCACCGTGTTCCAGAAAGTCGTCTCTTTTACTCATATGATATCAATGGAGATCTCAAATTATCACAAAAAGAATTCAGTTTACCAATCAGCAAGCGAAAACCTCACTGGAAGAGTGTTCTTGCTTCTTTTGACCTTAACCAAGATGGTCGAATTAGTAAGAAAGAATATGTACTTCCATTTCAAGGGACTGAATGGGAAGAGGTCGTCAAAAAGAACGCCGTTCAATATGACCATAACAGGGATGGTTTCTTTTCGAAGAGCGAATTTATCTTTTCTCCAGAAAGCCATCTCTCAATCGAACAACGGTTTGATTTTCTGGATTCTAACAATGATTCCAAAGTTTCATTAACTGAGTTTATTGAAACCAGAAGAGGCCAGGAGCCAAAAACGCTGCGCTCAATTTTTCTCCGTCGCGATTCCAATAAGGATTCCTCGCTTGATATTAAGGAATATTCAATCCTATTGAAGGATTTGCCACATACATTTCGAAGCCGTTATGCGGATCGGGATAACGATGGTGACGGAAAAGTCTCAAGAGAAGAATATTTCGCACCTCATGTTGGTGGTGAATGGGAAAAAAGTGCCAAGCAAGAAGCGGTGGACTACGATTGGGACAAGAATGGGTTTCTCTCTCTTGAAGAATTTGCCTTTACTCCTGCCAGCCAGCTTTCTGCAAAGCAGAGATTTGATTTTTTAGATTCAGATCGTGATAAATTGCTTTCACCCGAAGAGTACCTTGTCGCTTTCAAATCTTCGACACCTCGTAAAGCTGCCAATCGGGTTCTTTTCTTTCGGCGAGATGTCAATTCAGATAACTTACTTTCCCTGTCAGAGTACCTTGAATCTTCTGTTCCCAAAAGCATTGATTATCAAAGAATGTTCGAAGCTCTCGATGAAAATGGCGACCATCAACTTAGCCTCGAAGAATATTATAACCCTGGAGTAGGTACGAAATGGGAAAATAATGCGAAGCTGGAAGCATCACGTGCAGACCTCGATTCAAATGGGTCTCTGACTCTTTTAGAGTTTGCGCTGACCCCACGTGCCAACTTAGATCGCCCCAAACGTTTTCATCTTTTTGATCTCGATAAATCCAACGAACTTTCACTAACAGAATACTTGGCCATGTTTCAAGGAAGTTCCCATGCACAGGAACAGGCTAATTTCTATCAACTGGATCACGATAAAAATTCAAAACTTAGCCAGACGGAATTCCTGAATAACCGGCCGATCAGGCAACTTGATTTCAATGCGAGCTATCAGTCCATCGATACTAATTCCGATGGACGAGTTTCATTGAAAGAGTATTATTCACCTCATATCGGTACAAAATTTGAAAAATCGGCCCGACAGGAGGCAGAGTATTGCGACGTTAATGATGACGGATACCTAAGCAAAATCGAATTTGTTCATACTCCTCGCCCCGATCCATCTGATACTCAGCTTTTTGAACTTCTCGATGAAGATAATGATGGGGAAATAAAAATTGCTGAACTTGTTAAATTTGAAGCGGCTCCACAAAAAAAAAGAAGTGATAAAGTCGTTTATGAACAAAGTTTGATGAAGATTGAAGACAAAATACGCTCAGCCGACAAAGATAGGAACGGTTTATTATCGCAAGTTGAATTTTTTGAAGCTCGCAAAAAAGTAAAACAACCTTCCACCCGAAAAAGAACCGCCAGAGATGTCGCCCTCCAAAGTATTTCAGGGGAATCGAATAACAGACTGATCGGTTTACTCTGTTGTACCCTTTTGTTAATGGTTGGTATGGTCTGGCTTTTAGTTCGCCGTTGAACGAGCCGAAAATTGAGGCGACAATATTGCGTTGAAATTTTAGATTATTAATTCAGACTATATTGCCCCTAGATACACTGTTCGACGAAACATTATCTTGTGTGGTTAACTCTGGGGTTATGATACGTGCACAGTTTTTTGAAGCAAGAATTTAGGTCAAGGCAACCAAAGCAGACTGAGAATTCTGGTATTTCAGTTCCTGAAGCGATCATTGCTCTCGGCGTTTTGGGGACTCTTCTCTGTTTGTTTTTTCCCTTCATACTACAGCTACGGGAATCTTCTCGCCGAAACAGTTGCCAAAATAATCTTCGAAATCTAACCGCGGCTCTGAGGAATTATCACGATACATACCAGCAACTTCCCCCGGCGGCCATCTGGAATACAAATGTCACGACTTCCATCGCCTTGCATAGCTCTAAACGAATCGAACTTATCACGCAGCAAAATTGGATAATTCTTTTGCTGCCTCATTTAGGTGAATCAGCCCTCTCAGATCAATTCGATCCATCCCTCTCCATAGGAGATGACCATCATGCAAATGCTAGGTTAACTCCGTTGAGTGCGGTGATTTGCCCGAGTGACGATTTCAATCGTCTCGTTAATTATCATCAATACTTCCCTTCTGAGAATGAAGAAACCTCTTTTCAGTTCGCACGCGGCAATTATGCCATCAACGGTGGGACGCAGAACCACGAACTTCTGGCTCCCACAACTGCACATCCACGTGGAGATACAGCCCATTTACTGATGGATGAAGAAAATCGTCGCTATCAACTCTGGGGAAATGGATTGGCGGGAATTAATAAATCATTCTCCTTTGAGGATTTTACGAATGGGCAATCGACAATGGTGGCTCTGGAAGAAATCCGTGCGGGAATTCACCCTCTTGATCCACGAGGAACCTGGGCACTTGGTCAAGTTGGAGCCAGCATTACCTGGGCACATGGAGTCAACGGTGATAACTTTGGTCCCAACAATCAATGGGCTCGCGCTGATGACATTATCGCGTGTGGTACACTCCATGAAGTATTGGGGGCAGATAAATTAGAGCAGGAAGAAATGCCGTGTGTCCATTACGTTGATGCAAACCAACAAGCGACCGCACGTAGCAAACACGATGGTGGTGTCAATGTTTCTTTTTTGGATGGCTCTGTTCGCTTCATTTCCAATGAGGTTGATCCAGGGCTGTGGCATGTGATGCATTCGCGAGAAACTCCCGAAAACTTCCTCAGTTCTGATTTTGAATCTCACCTTGTTTCAAATGATTTTATTCATGCAGCAGAGGCACACCGCGAGGCAGGTTCTAAAATTATCGAGCAAGCAGTGGAGCAAAAAACATTCACAAATTCCATTGGTATAAAATTTGTGAAAATTCCCGCTGGGGAATATCAAATGGGAATTCCAGATATTGGTAACAACTCTGATCCGCCACCAGAAGTTCCAGAACATCCTGTTCAAATTACAAGAGATTTCTATCTGGGAACTTTTGAAGTCACCGTGCAGCAATTTGAAGATGTTATTGACCCCAATCATCCTCTGAAGTCAGAGATATCAGTTCCTTTAGAAGATAAAGGGAAATTTCCAATCGTGGACGTCACTTGGAATCAGACAAAGTCATTCTGCGATTCACTTTCAAGTCTTCCAGAGGAAAAAGCAGCGGGACGGAGATATCGTCTCCCTACTGAGGCAGAGTGGGAGTATGCTTGCAGGTCCGGAAAAAGTGATCCCTATCATTGGAGAAGCACAAGGCCAGCTGATGATCAGGCAGGTGAAGCCGTTGGGGTTGTTCCTCCCTTGCCTTTAAAACCTGTTGGCTCTTATCCTGCCAATACATTTGGCTTGTTCGACATGCGTGGGAATGCCTGGGAATGGACTTCTGATTGGTTTGACCGAGATTACTACACTCGCTCTTCAATCAAAGACCCGCAAGGCCCAGCCAATGGTTATATTAAAGTGGTGCGGGGGGCTGACTGGCGATTTACAGGTGAAAAATGCCGGATTGACTACCCCATGCTTCCACCCTGGAAATCAAACCCAATGGTCGGTTTTCGAGTTGTTTGCGAACTGATAAAAAATCAATGAGTACCAAGTCTATTTGCACTCGTTAACAGAAACTCGTTTCATTTTGGAGCGGTAAGACCATGCCGCTATTTCCAAAATCAGAAATTGATTTTTTTGGCAAAATATGGCAGAATCAAAGCGTAATGCATTGTGGTATATTTTTGTATTGACTGCCAGGGGAATTTAAACATACTTTTGTTTGCTACTGGTAGACAGAAACTGAGTGATAATATTGAATACAGGTCGTTGGGAATGAAGCTTACTTATCAATATCGCCTGGATGATGTTGAATCGAAACCTGTTGAAT
This sequence comes from Planctomycetota bacterium, assembly GCA_024278285.1. Taxonomy (GTDB): domain Bacteria; phylum Planctomycetota; class Planctomycetia; order Planctomycetales; family Planctomycetaceae; genus Rubinisphaera. The sequence continues at coordinate 2,634 of JAJRTM010000534.1, read as the reverse complement.
TTTCGGTTCTTGTAAGAATGGTGCGCGACGGAGAATTGGTTGCTGGCGATCTTGTCAAAGCCGAGTGGGAGCGGGAATGGCACCCGGCAATTGAGTTAGTTGGTCTTTTTTATATGGCTGGGCGCAAAGATGCCTACAAACTATGGGAAACCGAGCAGGCTGAAATTCAACGACTGGAAGCGGAGCAAGCTCGCAATGAATATGAAAATTATGATGAAACTGATGGGACAACAATCGGAATTGATGACTTGAATGAAATGCTGGAAACGGCAGAAACATTTTTGGATTTGGATCATCCCAGCACGAACAACGAGGTGAAAACTCTTGATGCCGTTGAGAAAGAGTATCAACAAGAATTGGCATTTACTGCTCGCCTCAAGAATCGTTTCAAAAACACAATCGCCGAAGCGATGGGAATTGCCTCCAAACGTGATGAAGAGAAGGCACGACTCAATTTCAGGCAACGTATTTCTTCTTTTGTGGGCGAAGATGTTCTGCACAAAATTTTTCGGTGGGGAACAACACTTGCTGCAGCTAACCTTACCGTTTATGCCATTATCAGTTGGTCCAAAACAGAACTACAAAGATTTCCTGATCGACAAATAATTGAGCAAGGTGGGAATATCTTCCCGTTTTGGGGTTGGTGCTCTTCCAACGAGTATACGCTACTGCTCATAAATACAACTCTTGCTTGTGGTTTGCTCGCTTACTTTGGTGCTATGATGCTGGAATCATTGGCAGAAGATTAAAGAGTGGTCTTTCGGAAAAGTAATTGAAAATGATAATATAGTAGGAGATGAGATGCTAACAAAACAAAACAGAAGTTTCTTTTCCGGGTTTACACTCATTGAACTACTGGTATCGATTACAATTATTGGAATTCTGGTTTCCCTGGGATTGGCAGCAGTAATGCGCTCACGAGAGACTGCTCGAAATACTCAATGTAAAAGTAAGTTAAGACAACTGGGGATCGCTCTTCAGGATCATAACACCAAGTTTGGAAAACTTCCCAAAGATGGGGATAATGGCTGGGGTTTCTGCGTCTTTCTGTTACCAACTCTTGAACAATCTGCTCTGTTTGATCAACTTTCCCCTTTGTCATCTCCGCTTACGAGTACAACAACGGCAAACACTGGTACAACAGACACAGTTCTATCGATCTTCCAGTGTCCTACATTTGATGGCAGCCCACAACTTTCCAATAAATTCGGTAGATCAAACTATCTGGGAAATGAAGACATTTTCAAATATAAGTTTAATTTGATTGATGTCTATGATGGAGAAAGTAATACAATCATGGTTGGAGAGACAGTCAATGACCATGCCTGGGCTTTGCCTGGAACGGGAAGTTTCTCTTCAATTCCAAATAGTGGCGGTTCATATGGTAGCCATCATTCTGGTGGTGCCAACTTTGTTATGTGTGACAGTTCAGTGAAATTTATTTCTGAAACTGTAGATCAGACAATATTCCAAGCACTTGGAACCACCGAAGGTCGTGAAGTGATTGGTGAATATTAATAAGAAAATGCTCTATTTTTCTCAGTGAAGATGAGGTGAGTGATGCGAGATGAAAACGACCATATCAAGAATCAAGATTTGTCCGGCAAAAATATTAAGCCATCTGGTTTTACGATGATTGAATTGATCGTTGTTATGGCAATCGTGGCCCTATTGGTCTCATTAGCGATTCCAGCAATTACCAAGGCTCGTGTTGCTGCCCGGCGTATACAATGCGTAAGCAATTTGAGAAACATTTCATTTGCCATAATACAATTTGAACAAAACAATCATCGCTTTCCGGCATCCGGTTACTACTTTGACCCGCCGACTGGCCCAGGAGGCTCTCACCATAGTTGGGCAGTCTCTATCTTACCATTCGTGGATCAGAATAATTTATACGATAGATGGGATTTTGACAAACCGATTACTGATATTGTCAACGAACCGCTAGCTCGATCTTACATTCCTATTTATATTTGCCCCATGGACCTGAGTCGTAGTAAAGAAAAAGAATCCGATCAAAGTTATGCCGTAAATGGGGGCTGGGGATTTACTTTTCGTACTGGGAGTGGGGTGGGGGATTGCCCTATGAATTGGCACGGAAGCCGTCTTGACCTCAACGGAGATGGACAGACTTGTTCGGGCAATCAATCACTGGATGATCTGGATCGAAAAATCTTCAAAAACACAGGGTTATTTTTCCTTGAAAACTGGAAATATGGCGGCACGGAAAGGCATCACTCAATGGACAGTATAAAAGATGGCACCTCTCAAACATTTATGGTGAGTGAAAATGTAAGAACAGGCTACAATCCCGATACAGCTTCTTCAACGTTTGCCTCTCCCAATCCTTACCTCAGTGCCTTTTACGTTGGAGATCCCTGTTTGAATGGGGATTGTTCCAGCGGAAACATCGATTACGCTCGATGTAATGCTGGTAACAACAAAATCAATAGCGGTTTGTGGGGGGCAGAAGGAAGAGTGCCAGTCCCTAACTCTTTTCATGCAGGAGGTGTTAACATGGCGTATGCTGATGGTCATGTTTCATTTCTTTCTGAAGCAATTGATGGTGCTGTTTATGCTGCCTTGGCAAGCCCTCAAGGAATGCTACTTTCTGATACACCACTCGCACAG
>JAJRTM010000533.1 GCA_024278285.1 Planctomycetota bacterium | reverse complement strand
TGGGTTGCGTAGCAACAAGATGCTCGCGCCATGTGGGTTCTTTTTGTTATTGGAAGTGCCAATGTTATCGAGTACACATGGCGCGAGCATCCTGTGCCTGACGGCCCCCAACCGCTAAAAGCGGATGGGCTACCCTGGTGAATAATCATTTTTTCTATCCGTGAATTTCCGTGCTGATCCGTGGCTCAATAATAAATTCGTGCGTCGCGACGCACCCTACATCTACGACAGGATTTTTTTCTGTGCCTTATTTATTTGCAACAAATGACGAACAACGGGAAATGCTGAACGCGATTGGCGTTCGCGGTATCGATGATCTGTTCGAGATGATCCCGGAAGAAATTCAACTGAAACGCGAACTCAACTTACCCGCAGCGATGACGGAAATCGAACTCGATCTTCATCTCCGCAAAACAATAGCAGCCGATGCTGTTTCGGCTCAACGAATTTGCTTTCAAGGGGGGGGAGCTTACGATCATTTCATTCCAGCTACCGTGGATGAAATTTGTGCCCGCGGCGAATTTTATACCGCCTACACACCGTATCAGGCGGAAGCGAGTCAGGGGACACTTCAAGCGTTTTTTGAATTCCAGTCGATGATGACCGAAATCTCCGGGCTCGATGTCGCCAATGCCAGTTTGTATGATGGAGCTTCCGCCGTGGCTGAAGCAATCATCATGGCGATGCGTGCGACAAAGCGAAACAAAAAAGTAGTGATCGCAGGGACTCTGCATCCTGAATATCGCGAGACCGTCAAAACATATCTGCATCGATTGAACTGCGAAGTGATCGAGACGGCTCAAGTGGATGGCATCGCAGACTGGCAGCAAGCTGCAAAACTAATCGACAAAGCCACCGCTGCGGTTGTTGTCCAGCATCCCAATTTTTACGGTTTACTTGAAGACGCCAACCGAGTTGTCGAATTAGCCCATCAGGCGGGAGCACTCGCGATTGAAGTCTTCGACCCGATCAGTACCGGCATCTTAAAGCGTCCAGGAGATTACGGGTTTGATATCGCCGTGGCAGAAGGGCAGTCTCTCGGGACGCCGCTTCAATTTGGCGGACCGTATCTCGGAATTCTGGCTGCCCGCAAAAAGTTCGTTCGCAGTATCCCCGGACGACTCATCGGCGAAACAACCGATCGCAACGGAAAGCGGGCATTCGTTCTCAATCTGCAAACGCGAGAGCAACACATTCGCAGAGACAAAGCAACAAGTAACATCTGCACTAATCAGGGATTACTGGCGCTGCGAACGCTTATTTATTTAGCTCAACTCGGTCCGCAAGGTTTGCGAGAAGTCGGCGAGTTATGTTGCCAGAAAGCTCATTACGCAGCCGATCAATTGACAGAAAAAAATGTGGGGGCGGTCACCTTCCCGCATCCATTCTTCAAAGAGTTTGTGTTTACCCCACATGCACCGGTTGAAGAAGTGATCGAAAAGGCAAAACAAGCAGGCTTCAATATCGGCCCAACTTTGAACCGATTCGAAACCGGCAGTGAGCAAAACAATAACCTGTTAATCGCGGTCACAGAAAAACGAACACGCGAAGAAATCGATCAATTAGTCGAAGCACTTACTGCAGGATAAATCAGAAACAAAATTAGCCACGGATGAACACCGATTTTCACGGATAAGAAAACGATTGTTTACAACCTGTTCCCAAGCCGTTCAATTTAGGGGCACTAATAAACTCGTGTTCCTTTCCTCAGAAAAACAATCTTCGTCAGACGTAGCCTGAACTGTCCTAATACATCCGTGAAGATCCGTGTTACTAACGTTAAAAGTTTGCGAACGGTTCGCAAATATTTGGAAAAACAGTTTTTGGTTACGGCTATCAGAATAAACCAGCCGTGCTGGGTTCATCTGTGGCTGAAAAGAGAACCGCAAAGTGGAAATTCAACATAAAGAAATCACAGAGCAAATTATTGGAGCCGCTTTTGAAGTTCATAATCAACTTGGTAGCGGTTTCCTGGAAAAAGTTTACAAAAATGCAATGCAGGTTGAATTGAGCCAGCGTGGATTAAGATGCGAAACCGAATCTCAGATAAAAGTTAAATTCAAAGGCGTCACTGTCGGTGAATACTATGCCGATTTACTGGTTAACGAAACGGTCATTGTGGAATTAAAAGTCGCAAAACAATACAACCCGGCTGATGAACCTCAACTACTCAACGAACTCAAAGCAACAGGCACCAAAGTAGGCTTACTAATAAACTTCGGAAAAGAAAAAGTAGAATTCAAAAGGTTCGTTTACTGAAAAAACTTTTTTTATCCGTGAAAATCCGTGTTCATCTGTGGCTAAGAAACAAACCGATTTACTCATCAATAAAAATCAAGAATAAAACTGAAAATGGAAAACCGTCAAGCTGTTAAATTGTTGCAGGAGTTAGCTGTTTCCGGTCGTCGGGCGACTTGCTTTCCGCAGTCTGATGTCCCTGCGGTTGAGTTGGAAACTCTCATTCCGCAGGAGCACCTTTGCGAAAAACTGCCGGCGCTTCCTGAAGTGGCGGAGGGAGATATTGTTCGGCATTATGTTTCTTTGTCACAGCGAAACATGTCTGTCGATACCCACTTTTATCCGCTCGGCAGTTGCACGATGAAGTACAACCCGAAACGTCACGAACGCTGGGCGAATATGTCGGGCTTAATCGATGTGCATCCCTGGAGTGACGAAGCCGACATGCAGGGCTTGTTGGGGATTCTTTACGAAATGCAGGAAATGCTGGCTGAAATAGCAGGGCTGCCTGCAGTCTCACTGCATCCCGCAGCCGGGGCACAAGGCGAATTTGCAGCGCTGCTTACGGCCTCTGCTTATTTCAAAGCGAAGGGGGAAAACCGAACAAAAGTTATCTTCCCTGCTTCTGCGCATGGAACCAACCCCGCGAGCGCTTCGATGGCCGGGTACGATTGCGTACAACTCAAACCTTCATCAACCGGGTTTGTCGATCTGGAAGATCTTCAAAAAGAATTGGGGAATGATGTCGCTGTGTTCATGATTACCAACCCGAACACGATTGGCTTGTTCGAGAAAGATATTCTCAGCATCACCCAAATGGTACACGATGCTGGCGGACTGGTTTACATTGATGGCGCTAACATGAACGCGATCCTCGGCAAAGCCAGACCAGGCGATTTCGGCGGCGATATGATGCACTACAACGTCCACAAAACATTCACCGGACCTCACGGAGCAGGTGGTCCAGGCGCGGGGCCAATCGCGGTACGAGATTTTCTGGCTGATTACTTGCCGGGGCCTGTCATCAAAAAAACAGAAGACGAGCAAGGCAACCCTTTCTTTAGATTACAAACTCCCAAACATTCTGTCGGTCGGCTACGTTCCTTTTTAGGAAATGTCGGCATTCTACTTCGCGGCTATTTTTACATACGAACTCTCGGAGCCAAGGGCTTGCGAGAAGTTTCTGAACATGCTGTTTTGAACGCGAACTATTTGTTATCGCAGCTTAAAGATGTGCTCGATGTTCCGAATGGAGATCGCTGCATGCACGAATTTGTCGCCTCTGCAAAATCATGGAAACAGAACGGCATCTCTGCGATGGATATCGCCAAGCGTCTGCTCGATTACGGTT
>JAJRTM010000532.1 GCA_024278285.1 Planctomycetota bacterium | reverse complement strand
GACGGGCATCGATTTAATTCAGCAGCAAATTCGGATCGCGTTCGGGGAAGAACTCAAGCTACAACAACGTCAAATTAAGGCGACCGGTTCTGCGATTGAAATCCGCATTAACGCAGAAGACCCCGAGAATGATTACCGAGGTTGCCCAGGCCAAATCACAAAATTGCGAGTCCCCGGCGGCTTGGGAATCCGATTCGATTCTCATGTGCATGAAGGTTATCGGATCAGTCCGTATTACGACTCGATGATTGGGAAATTGATTGTTCATCGTCCCACTCGCAAAGAAGCGATCAAGGCAGCCCGAGCTGCACTCGGGGAATTTGTAATTGAAGGCGTTAAAACAACGATCCCGTTGGCCCGGAAAATTCTCGATCACTCCGCCTTTATCGATGGTGAAATTGATACTACATTCCTGGAACGAACATTTTAGTTTCTTACCGATGAACTGCTGCACAAAGTTGGCAGGATATTTCAAGAGGCGATTTTGAACCATGAATGAACGCGAGTGAGTACAAATTAAATCTTCCATCAAGCCTTGGGATGTTCATTAGATTGGTAGGATGGCGTGCTTGCACCCATCTTCGCGTGCCGGATTGCGTTCAATAACAGAAAAAAGTGGGAACAGTTATGAACCGCTGATGGATTCCCAGCACGGCTGGTTCATTCTGATAGCCGTAACCAAAAACTATATTCAAAAAAATTGCGTACCGTACGTAAATTTTTACTGTTAGTCGTACAAAAATGGAGACCACATTTGATGGGTGCAAGCACGCCATCCTACGGCGGGAACTCATTTCAATTTGAAACGAAAATGAGATTCAAACAAAATAACTTGGTCTCTATTAGCGACCCTAACCTAACCTCCCTTATTCCTGTTTGGTTCCAACAAGCCAGACATACTGGAAAACTTATTAGAAAGAAATGGAAATTATGAAAGTTGGCTTACTCACTGGTGGGGGCGATTGCCCAGGACTTAATGCGGTTATTCGTGGCGTCGTACAGGTGATCCATAACGCGGGCGGTGAATCAATCGGACTACTTGAAGGTTGGCGCGGTGCAATCAGTGGCGAACACATGGTTCTCAACCCTGAAGTTACCCGACCAATCATTTCGCTGGGAGGAACAATCCTTGGTTCGTCTCGAACAAACCCATTCAAAAACCCAGATCAAATTGATGCTGTCTGCAAAACATTTGAAGACTTGGGATTGGATGCACTGGTCGCGATTGGAGGGGATGATACACTCGGCGTTGCCAGTAAGCTTTACAGCGAAAGACAACTACCAACGATTGGCTGCCCCAAAACGATCGATAACGATTTGAGCGCTACCGATCAAACTTTCGGCTTTGATACCTGTATTAACACGGTGACTGAATCGATTGATCGTTTACGCACAACGGCTGATTCGCACAGGCGAATTCTGGTAGTTGAAGTAATGGGACGCCATGCAGGCTGGATCGCCTGTTATTCTGCAATCGCCTCGGGAGCGGATTATTTCATGGTTCCTGAACGTGACGTGAACCTGGAAGAAATGATTACCGTTCTTCAAAAACGACGCGACGAAGGAAAAAAACATGGCATCGTTGTCGTCAGCGAAGGGGCACAGTTCTCCAAAGATGGCGGCTTTGTGACACAGAACCAGGAAGTGGATGAATTTGGACATGTCTCACTGGGAGGGATCGGCGAGCATGTTGCAAAAGTCATCGAAGCGAAAATGGGAGTTGAAACCCGCTCGGTTACTTTGGGACACTTGCAACGAGGCGGAAGCCCAAGTGGTTTTGATCGCGTTCTGGGAACCCGACTGGGAATTCATGCCGGTCGTTTGGCATTGGCAAAAGACTTCGGGAAAATGGTTGCTCTTCGCGGAACAAACATTGTTGCCGTCGAATTGAAAGACGCTGTCGATACGATGCGTGTTCTCGAAGATTCCTTCTTCGATGAAGCGGCTGAGTTTATGAAGTAAACAGGATACCTATTCAGCGGAGGGTAGACATTCTTGTCTGCCTTTCTCTGCGGGAGACTCAAACAGAACAGACTCCGAATGGCTGGGCTGGTAAATTTCTTAAGTTGTTGTCAGTTGTATTGTTGCGCTTTGTTTTATGATTCCCTGTTGGGTGCCACGGCTCTGTGAGCCGTGCGAACTGAAAATCAAGCTTGGTTTTAGCAAGATATTCTCACTCCAACGCAGCACGGCTCACAGAGCCGTGGCACACGAAACCGTTATTTCTCGCAACAGTTTCTCAACACGAAAACACCCTGATTCCCCCCCCATTTTCTGAGTTATTTACCAGCCCACCGAATGGCTGTGCTGCTTGAAGAACTTTCAGGTGAGCGGTTTGCTCTCATAATCATCATAAAAAAACACCCACTCTTTGTCGGAGCCGGGTGTTTTTTTTATTTTGGAATGCCTATCCATAAATTATGGGCTGACAATAATCGTTTTGGTATCTTTCCCCAATGCGACACCACTCAACGCGACACTGGTAATTGCAAGTCCTAAAATAGCAAAATCAATCACGCGTACTTCTTCCAGCAATCCCGCTTGCGCCCGAGCGGTCAGTTTGCCATTGACCAGCAGGACACGTGGTTTTGCAGCAGGAGGAGCAACTTCTTCAGCCCAGACACGAACAACGCCTTGCCCTTGTCCGGAACGAAGTTCATAAATCCCGGTGGTTAAATTTGAAACCTGAAATTTCCCCTCCCGATTTGTTACCGTGGTCGCAACTTTTTTATTGTTGCGCATGATCGAGACTTGAGCCCCTCCCAGAGATTTTCCCTGGGAGTCGATAACAAGCCCTTCAAGTGTCCCACTTGTTTTCAATGCGACATCGTGAATGCGAGCTGTTTTTTTCTTGCTCTGTTTCAGTTCAGCCTGCGTCTGTAAGACAGGTGCCAGTAATAACCCCAGACAAACAAGACTCGTAAAAACTGGTTTCATCGGACTATTCTTTCGTTTTTTATTAGTAGGGTACGCTGTGCGTACCACGACGATAGAGTTAGAAATGCTACAATGGCAACTTTCTTAT
>JAJRTM010000531.1 GCA_024278285.1 Planctomycetota bacterium | reverse complement strand
TTTCAAACTGTTCTCGCGACTTTTTGTCAATATGCGGACCACGCAATACCGTATATCGCTCAATTCGAGTTGGCAGGGGAATGGGACCGTGAACAATCGCACCGGTACGCTTGGCTGTATCGACGATATCAGCAGCTGACTCATCCAGAACGGAATGGTCGTACGCTTCCATCCGAATGCGAATTGTTTCTTGTGATCCTGCGGACACTCCGCACACCCTTTCTCAACTCAAACAATAATAATCAATAAACACAGCGACAACGCTGTCACGGCCCCGGAAAACGGGGAAGCGAGGATGTTACTAGCCGCTCTTCATGTTGTCAACGAGATCGCTGCTGTTTTCTAAAACATTCGAGGAAGTTCATCAGGTTTTCAATTTTCTTGAGCGGACAAACCTCAAATCTGTTTCATTTTTCGGTCCAAAGTGACTTTTTACCTCTTTCGTTGCTTTAGCATCCACCAAGCAAAAACTGATACTTCTCTGTTTGTTTTTTTGCAGGATGGCATGCTTGCACCCATCTTTGCGTGACGAATTGCGTACCATGACAGAAAAGAGTTGGAGCAGTTATGATCCGATAATGGATTCACCGGCATTAGCTTTATGAAGTGGAAACCGCATTTGATGGGTGCAAGCACGCCATCCTACGACTTATGGCTACGACAGTAATTGTTTGGCCGATGCTTAAAGAAGAAGCACCGATAGAAATCTCTCTGCATAGTCCTTTGTTGAAAGATGTGCTACAACTCAGGATGTCGATTTAGATTACAGAATTAATAGGCAGACGTTTTTGATTTGAAGCTTTCGAGTGAGCAAAGGATATTCCAGCGATGAAACCGGTCAAATCTGCGGGTGGTTGGCGAGCAATTCTTTATACTTGGACGAAAGCTCGCGAAGCAGGGGGGATTTTCAAACTATGGAAGGCGATGCGGTCCCGAAATGCCTGTAAAACGTGTGCTTTGGGCATGGGAGGGCAAAAAGGGGGAATGGTGAATGAACTCGGGGCCTTTCCCGAAGTTTGCAAAAAAAGCCTACAGGCGATGGTCGCTGACATGCAGGGGGCGATTCCTGATAAATTCTTTGAAACTTATTCTGTCGCGCAACTTCAGAAATTCACCCCGAAGCAACTGGAACATGCGGGACGAATCACACAGCCGATGCTTTACACCAAGGGAGAAAACTATTACCGACCGATTTCCTGGGAGCAGGCTTTTCAGAAGATCGCAGAGAAATTGAAATCTGTCGTTGCGGATGAGACGTTCTGGTATTTCAGTGGTCGCAGTTCGAATGAAGCTGGCTTTCTGCTTCAATTATTTGCCCGATTATACGGCACGAACAACGTCAATAACTGTAGTTACTACTGTCATCAAGCGAGCGGAGTCGGTTTGAACAACAGTTTCGGGACCGGCACCGCGACCATTACGCTTGAAGATGCGGAACATGCAGATCTGATCTTCTTAATCGGCGGTAACCCTGCGAGTAATCATCCCCGTTTAATGAAAACGCTGATGCAGGTTCGGCGAAATGGGGGCGAGGTGATCGTCATTAACCCGGTCATCGAGCCGGGACTGGTCAATTTCAGCATTCCGAGTGACCCACGAAGCCTGCTTTTTGGTTCTAAGATTGCTTCCCTCTATGTGCAGCCACACATTGGGGGCGACTTGGCATTGCTGACCGCGATCGCCAAGAAAATTGTGGAGATGAATGCCCACGATGAGAATTTCCTCAACAACCATACCGAAGGTTGGGGCGAGTTAAAAGAACATCTTGATCGTCAAAATATCATCGAGCTAACCCGGTTGGCGGGAGTCACCGAGCAGGAAATCAACCGAATTGCCCAGCTTTACGCAAAATCGAAGAGGGCAGTTTTCTCCTGGACAATGGGCATTACGCATCATGTGCATGGCGTTGAAAATGTCGAAGCAATCGGAAATCTCGCCTGCTTGCGTGGCATGGTTGGGCGTGAAGGGGCAGGAATGATGCCAATCCGTGGACATTCGAACGTGCAGGGAATTGGCTCGATGGGCGTGACCCCGAAACTGAAAGAGGCCATTTTTGAATCGCTGCAAACCGAGTACAACCTTCAACTTCCGACAACAGCAGGTCTGGATACCCTGGCCTGTATGGACGGAGCAATTTCGGGAAAACAGAAGGTCGGATTTTTCCTGGGAGGGAACTTGTATGGCTCCAATCCCGATTTGAATTACGCGCAAAAAGCACTCTGCAATCTGGAATTGCTTGTCACATTAAGCACAACATTGAATACCGGTCATGCCTATAGCTTAGCGGATGAAGCATTGATACTACCGGTTTTGGCACGCGATGAAGAACCGCATCCGACGACGCAAGAGTCGATGTTTAACTATGTTCGGCTCAGCGATGGAGGGCCGAAGCGACTGGAGGGACCGAAAAGTGAAATCGAAGTCATTTCGCGGATTGCCGATGGCGTGCTCGGCGATCAGGGACCGATTCAATGGAGAGAAATGGTACAGACGAGTCGAATCCAAAGCATGATCGCCAAGGTGGTTCCCGGTTACGAGAAAGTCAGCGAAATTGCCCAATCAAAAAAAGAATTTCAGATTCCGGGCCGAACCTTTCACGAACCTAAGTTCTCAACTCCGACAGGCAAGGCGAAGCTGCATACCTACAAGCTTCCTGCAGCCAGGAAAGAGGGGGGAATTCGATTGATGACCGTTCGCAGTGAAGGGCAGTTCAATACGGTTGTCTATGAAGATTACGATGTTTATCGGGGCGTTGATCGCAGAGATGTGGTGTTGCTTCATCCGGAAGACCTCAATAGACTTGGCTTGAAACATCAGCAAGCAGTGACGATTAAAAGTGAAGTGGGAGAAATGATCGGGATTCTCGCTTACGAATTCGAGGGGATCAAGCCGGGCAATGCGTTGATGTATTATCCGGAAGCAAACGTGCTGGTGCCACGAACAACCGACCCACGTTCCCACACTCCCGCGTACAAGGGAATTCCCATCGAGATTACTGCTTGATATACTTTGGGCGAACGCAACTATTCAGCGGAGGGTGGCTGAATAGTTACGAGAGGGTAGCCCGACCACTTCAGTGGTTGGGTGCCGCCAGGCATAAGATGCTTGCGCCATGTGTGTTCCTTTTTGTTGAAATTTTCCTGACTCTACCGGATTCTATGTGCCGGTTTGAGTGAGCAATAATCGCTTTGCATCAAGCTAGCAATTACTGTCGAGTTTGACTGTTTTTTTGGCTGAAGGCCTCTTTTACCATAGCCTGGGGCATCGCCCCAGGAAAAAAGATCAGATTCACTTATTGGCTGAAAGCCATATTCAATGCTTTTGTTTATGGCTTTCAGCCAAAGGGGCTTATTTTGATCTCTTCCTGGGGCGATGCCCCAGGCTATGATGAGATTGGCCTTCAGCCAATAAAAAACGGATTGAA
>JAJRTM010000530.1 GCA_024278285.1 Planctomycetota bacterium | reverse complement strand
CATTGGCGTTATTTTTGTGTTCATGCCGAACTTGTTATCCAGTACGAACGATAAAAAAATCTATGAACGATACCAGGAAATTTATGCTCAGATTCAAAGAGCACGCAAAGGTAATCCCGGGCAACTTGCAACCATCGCCAAGGAAGTTGTTCCTGAATTAAAAAAAACCGTTATTGCGTTAGAAAATGCGGGTGCCGGAGCCAAAAAACCTGCGAAACAGAAGCTGCTTTTTGGCGGAAAGTTTTGTCTGATTCCCATACTCGAAGAGAAAATCACAGAACCCAGCAAACGAGATGAACAGTTCAAGAATTATATGGAAGAGGTTGACGGCCTGCTCAATAAATAAACACGCAGCGGGAGTGGACTACTGGAGTTTAGTCTACTAAAAAAGCGACTTATTTCTCAGATGAAAATAAGTCGCTTTCAATTAATGATTAACAACTGCCATTAGCTAGCAGATGTCTGTTGAGATGTTTTTCGCAGTAATTTACTCAGACGAGATTTTGTTCGTGCTGCGGTATTTCGGTGGATCAAATTCTTGGCAGCCGCCTGATCAAGACGCTTTGTCGCATAACGAAAAGCCGATTCCGCGGCTTCCAAATCTCCAGAAGCACACAAAACACGCACCTTTTTCAAGGTTGTTCTTAAAGCCGAACGCTGACTTCGATTGACTAAGCGGCGTTTTACACTTTGTCGTAAAGCTTTTTTTGCATTGTCGTTAGTTGGCATAACCCGTTTCCCAGAACTATGTTACGTGTTTTCTAATTGGTAGTATTGCTGCACCTCTCGTGCGAGCGAGACATCGTAACCAATAGTCGGATCAATTTCAATCTTGTTCAGCAAAATTATTAAGCTGTTTTGAAGCAGATGACTCACTTTCCTTTGGTTCAATCAGGCTCATCGACTTCCATTTTCCTGAATGAAATCGCCAACACATTCCGATGCCGACAACCACAACATAGCTTGTGACAGCCGTCCATGTTGCCAGCAGGTTACCTCCCCAAAATTGAGAAATCACAACAGCGGGCACGATTAGACAGAAAAAACTGGCCAACGCAAAAAACAGAAGCGGAAACAAAGTATCTCCTGACCCGCGAATCGCATATCCATAAATAATCGCCAATACATCGAACATACCGTATACGACGACAAATCGAAGCAGAACAATTACCTGATCTTCCATCGCCGAGAAATTTTCCCCTTCTGCAAAGGCTGCAAAAGGAAACAGTAATATTCTGGGAATAAACAGATAAGCCAGGCACCAGGCTCCCATGTAGCTCAATCCAAAGTACAAGGCATGTTTGACCGTTTGATTGGCCAGTTCCGCTCGCCCTTCGCCAATTCTGCGACCAACCAGTGTCATCACCGCTATTCCCAGGCCGATCATCGGAATGAAGGAAAGCGAATTGAGGTTAAATGCAAGGTTTGTTGCAGCTAATTCAGCCGTTCCCAACCTGCCGACAAAAAAAGCGAAGACAGCAAAGCCAGCTACATCAACAAACATTTGAAGCCCCATCGGTAATCCATACTGAAGCATTCGTAAACATAAAGAGGCATCAAACCGCATCGTCTGCTGTATCGGATATTTTTCTTTGCGGGCGGTTTTAACAATGAGTATCAAAAATAAAATCATCGCAAAAATGTTGGCAAACACCGTCGCCAAGGCTGCCCCCCAAATTCCTAATGCAGGAAATGGGCCGACTCCGAAAATCAGCATATAGTCTAATACCAGATTGATCGCGACTGCCAATATATTGACAACCATCACCACGGCTGTCTTTCCTTTTCCGGAAAAAAATCCCGAGAAAGTCGTCAGCAATAACACTGCGGGTGTGCCAGCACAAAGTGTTGAAAAATAAGTCACTTCAGCGACTTGAACTTCAGGAGGATGCCCCATGAATGCAAAAATGGCAGGGGCTGCAAAAGAAAGCATCGCCAGCCCTGATCCCAGAAGTAACGCGATCCCCGAAGCTTGCCAAACAATCGCAGCAACACGGTCCCGCCGATTCGCACCTTCGTATTGCGCCACGAATGTACCCGTGTAATTCGCAATGCCATAGGCAAAACTAAGAAAAGCCCAGTTCAGCATCCCGGCTGGCATCGTTGCAGCTAAAGCCGTTTGAGAGTGCCAGGTGAGCAGGATGCGGTCTACAAAGTTCATTAAAGATTGTGAACCAAAACTGATAATCAACGGCAAGGCAATCAGCAGCAACTCGTGCAAAGAACCGGCACGGGCCTTGGAAATTGGTTCGCTTGTTTCCGCCTGATCCATGTTGTGGCTTACTGAATAAAATTGACTTTACCGCATTACCTGTTTGATGGATCATAACGGTTGCAGCTCTTTCTGTCATGGAATGCAACTCGGAACCAAACAAGTTTCAGGCGAGCTGGGTCAGTGATGACCCTGGTCACTTACTCGTGACGATTGGCTGCCGATAATGTAGACAGCACAGTTACCCGGGAGTTAACACCCCCGGCTCGCATGGAAATATCCTGCCACTTTTGCACAGCATCTCATTGATAAGATGCTCAATGATGCTTATACCAGCCGGTTCCCAGGATGTCGTTCCAGGAAGTTGTTTGATGGCATTGAAAGCATTGATCGACGCGAGCATGCGGCTTCCCGGCGACACGGGCAGAGATCATTTTGAAGTGCTTCATATAATGGCTGGGCGGTGCCTGGTGGCATTGGGCGCAATCCATTGATGTCGCAGAAGGGTGACTGTATTCGGGAATCGTCCATTTATCTGTCGCATGACATTGCGCACAATCTTGGCCGAACAGTTTGAAGTGGCGATCGTCGTTAGCGTGGCAGGCCAGACAGTTGAGCATCGTTTCCTTACTGGTGATACGAGAATGTGGTGCGAGACGCCCATTGGTATGGGCGATCAATTCTTCCCGTAAAATGTAATTTTCAGTCTCTTTCGAACCGCTGTTGAGCTGTCTCAGTCCAATCGTTGCCAACGCTTCGTGATCCATTTTTGTGGGACGTTTATCGATCCCCTGATGTTCTAAATGACATTCAACACAACTGCTAATGCTGGCATGAAAAGCAGTCGGTTGTCTTTGTAGAAGCGATTCGTTGTTCGCGTGACAGACAATACAACTGGATGTTTTGACGCCTTGAACCGGTGTGTGACAAGCGGCACAGTTGTTTTCCAGTTGCCGATGAGCGACCGAAAGCGAACCTGGTTCGGTCATTTTCTGCCAGGTGTTGGATTGTTTGAAGGCGGATTCACTCGGCGTCAACAGCCACAAAATAACAAAACAAATCGGGCCTGCTATCAGCAGAATCCGTGTCGCAGTCCATTTCTTTTTTTTGTTTTTTGCTTTCATCAGATTTTTTATAGGTTCCAAGTAATTTTGTTTGAGTCAAGTTTCTGCGTCAAATAAAAAATGGGGATGGCTCAGACGCATTGCGTCTGAGTTGCGAAGCAACAAGAAGCCGAGAATACGTTTTCAATCATCATGAAACTCACAAATTAATAACCAAGATGCTTCCGTGCGGAGAGTTGGTTGACCAGAGTAAACCACATTCCCGGCTTCTTGTGACTACGTCACCCAGAGGGTAGTCACCATGCAACAATTGGTTGGAGGTAAAGCCTCGTTAGTATCTATCTTCGTCAATCTTTTTTGTCTGCAAGAGCGATATCATTCAGGCCCCAGTCGTGTGTGAAAAATTCCAGTTTGATATCGTCTCGGTTGGCATCAATCCAATCACGATTTTCAGCCGTTGTGTAATACCGTGCAAAATCGAGCAGACCCTCATCGCTTCCGTCACCAAACAGCCTGCGGTCTGCTTTCAGAATCCAGGAAAGTGTGATTACTTTTCGTTGCGTGTCGATGCTCATTCCTTTTGTGCTGTTGCTCAGCAAACCGCCGACGATCTCTTCAAGTTGCTGATCAATCTTCTCTGCGGAAAAGATTTCATCCGTTCGATCCGGGCAACTGACCGCAGCGCAGCTCACTGCAAAAACAATTCTTGGATCGTCAAATTTCTTGAGTAAAATTTCCCTTTCAATTTGAACGAGGGAATATTGTCCGTTTCCGATAAGAATATCTTTGATGCCCCACGGATTGCCATCGCTGATT
>JAJRTM010000529.1 GCA_024278285.1 Planctomycetota bacterium | reverse complement strand
TCCGTTGAGTACGATCCCTCAGAATTATAATCTGAGAGCACAAACTTCAGAGCCGGGGCAACGGACAGAACCTTCAAAAGCAAGGGGGACTGCTCGAAATGGCAACGCTGAGGGGGTTGCATCACAGGAGCAAAATGCAGAGGCCACAAGGCCTCGTAAGCGCAAACGAAAAAGCACGAGCCATTTGAAGTTGGTTCCCGAGTCGCTTGAACTGCGAGAGAAAATAAAAGCGGCTGCCGAGCAGTATGTAAAAACCATCAATAAGCAGCGTCCGTTAAACAAAAACGAGATGGAAACGATGGGCAGAGAGTTGCTCACCCAGATGCGGCTACCGGAAAAATATCTCGGTTTCGTGATGGTGCTTTTGGGAAACTTTTTCTGGAAACAGCAAACACTGGCAATCCCTTTTGAACGTCGTCTGCTGCTTTTGCCTCATTGTTTGAAGCATGCAGAAGGTTGCCCGGCTGATTACGATGAGTTTGGCCTCGATTGCGAATCGTGCGGTGCCTGTTCAATCGCCGACTATAAAGTAAGGGCAGAACAACTTGGCTACAAAGTTTCAGTAGCTGAAGGTTCACCGATTGTCCTGAAAATTATTGTCGATGGGTACGTTGATGGTATTGTCGGGGTCGCTTGTTTGAATGTCCTGGAAAAGGCGATCGATAAAATTTTACTGGCAGGAGTTCCCTCCTACGCCATTCCGCTGCATACGGGAGATTGTAAAAATACCTCGTTGGATGAATCCTGGGTTTGGGATGTCCTTGATAAATACGAGCCGCTCCCTGAACCTCGCACGACCGGGTATGTCCCGTTGATGCGCGAAGCAAAAAACTTGTTTGAAGAAAAACAGTTTGATCAACTCTTCCCTGCTGTCAGGGCCGGAACCGTTCAACAGGCAGGTTCTCCGCTGGCAACAACAGAGACCATTTCCCGAGACTGGCTTGCCAATGGAGGAAAGCGTTTTCGCCCTTTCATTACTTTAGCCGCCTGGGATGCAGCTTTGGGAGGGGAGGCAACCAAGCTGGATCCTTCTTCTCGGTTGCCTCTTGAAATTCCGGAAGCTGTCAAGAAATCGGCCATTGCCATTGAAGCGTTTCACAAAGCATCGCTGGTGCATGATGACATTCAGGATGATGATCAATACCGCTATGGCGAGGAGACTTTGCACCTTCGGCATGGTGTTGGCATGGCGATCAATTTCGGCGATTATCTGATCGGGATGGGATATCGTTTGCTGGCGGAATGTCGTGTTGAGGACGACCCTCATGCTGTCAACGATATTGTGCATCGGATGTCGCAGGCGCATATCAAACTGTGTGAAGGGCAAGGGGCGGAAATGTCCTGGACGGCAAACCCTTCTTTGGAATTGTCTCCTTTAGATGCAATGCAAATTTACGCTCTCAAGACGTCTCCTGCCTTTGAGGCAGCGCTCTATTCAGGAATACGACTGGCTGGTGATGCCCAGCAATACGAAAAAATGATTCCTGCATTCAGCAGGCATCTTGGTGTCGGCTTTCAAATTTTGAACGACTTGAAAGACTGGCGCGGCGATGTAAGGAACAAGGTCATCACCGGACAGGATGCGATGGCGTTACGCCCCACTTTACTGCTTGCCCTGGCAATCAAAGAAGCCAGCGATTCCCAGCGGGCAGCACTTGAATCGATCCTCCAGGGTGAAGCCAGCCCTTTGGAGCGAATGGAGCAATTGAAACAAATATTTGAACAATTAGATGTCTTTTCGCAAGCCGAGCAACTTGTCGATAAATCGCGTGAACGGGCAGAGATGCTTGCTGATGATGTCCAACCAGATTCGCTGCGTCAATTCCTTTACTTTTTAGTCGATACTGTTCTCGCTCCCGAGGAAGAAGAAGCCGCTGCACAAACAGATCATTCACTGGTCTCTCTTTCAGTCAATGGCCGTTAGTTGAAATTGCTCAATTCGAATATCCAAATCCGAAATAAATCAAACTGATTTACCCGGCACGGCTGGTTTACTCTGATAGCCATAACCAAAATGGAACTTGAGAAACTTACGTAAGACGCAAAGAAAATTACCGTTAATAATACAACGATTTGAAACTGACCGGGCATCTTGTGGACTCATTTATTCCATTTATCGTTGGTGCAATGCTCATCTTGTTTGGTGGCTGGTTTATCGCCAGGCACAATCAGATGGTCATTCGTTTCCAAAACGATGCCGACCTTTCTGCAAAACAACGCACCGCTTTGGTGACTCAGCATCGACGCAGGAGAGTTGCAACCGGACTTATTGTTGTCATCGGTTTTTTAATTCCCTTGAGTGAAATCGCAGCAAAGTCTTATCAAAACCCGCTCTTGGCCACTCTCATTCTGATGGCCATTCTTCTCTTGGTGACACTTGTTTTTATCTATGCCTGCTGGGATCTGCTGGCATCAAGAACAGTGCGGGAAGACCTTGATTTCAAAAAAGCAGAAACCGAATTAAAACGAAGAATCCTCGAACAGGAACTGGCTAAACACCAGGCAGCCCGAGAAGAACGCCAAAAAGAAATCCGCAGAAACGGTTCTGATTAGTATCTTATCAATGAAATGCTGCGCAAAAGTGGCAGGATATTTTCAGGCGAGCCGGGGGTGTTAGGGCTTGTTGATTTATTAAACAAAATGTCGTGTTCAGTATGTTTTCACTATTTTAAAACAGGCCTTTTCAGACGTTTCGTTACATTAAACCATGTTCAAAGCTAACTTAAAGCGAATAACGCGACTTCGGAAATAATAAAT
>JAJRTM010000528.1 GCA_024278285.1 Planctomycetota bacterium | reverse complement strand
TGGCGAACCGATTTATGGGGAACGTGACGTGCCAGATGTGGAGGCTATCGGAAAAATTGGCTTGCCCTTCTGGCTGGCAGGTTCCTATGGAACACTACTGCAGGCCAGCAAGGCGATTTCATTAGGGGCAGTCGGCGTGCAGGTTGGAACTGCGTTTGCCTTTTGTGAGCAATCCGGGTTAGGGAAAGACCTCAAACGAAAAGTTCTCGACATGGTTCGTGCGGGGAATGTCAAAGTCAAAACAGATGCTCTTGCATCACCAACCGGGTTTCCCTTTAAGGTGCTGGAATTCCCTGGCTCACTTTCCGGAGAAGCAACTTACCAGGAGCGGAAAAGGGTTTGCGATCTCGGCTATCTTCGCCAGGCTTCCAAGCGACCTGATGGATCACTGGAATGGCTGTGTCCTGCTGAACCCGTTGATGCTTATTTGCGCAAGGGGGGCGATGAGCAGGATACATGTGGTCGCAAATGTGTTTGCAATGGCTTGTATGCAAACGTTGGCCTGGGTCAGATTCGAAAAGATGGGGAAGTGGAGCTGCCCCTCGTGACAACCGACGACGATGTTCGCAGTATCGAACAATACCTTCCCACGCCCGATGCAGATAGCTATTCTGCCGAAGATGTTATTGCGTTTCTGCTGGCAGGCGTTACCGCACCTGCTTGAATAGTTTTCGATTCCAAGAAGAAGAGTAACTATCAGCCGCAGGGCGATGGGCTGGTAAATAAGCCGGAAGATGGGGGCGTCAGGGTATTTTCGTGTTGAGAAACTGTTGCGAGAAATAACGGTTTCGTCTGACACGGCTCTGCGAGCCGTGTTGCGTTGGAGTGAGACTATCTTGTTAAAAGTAACCACTCAGCTTTGGCGTAGGGTCCGCTATTGCGGACCACGATGGAAGGTGGATCCCCCTACTTTGTGCGGTGGTCCGCAATAGCGGACCCTACCAACACCCTAAATTCCTATAGAAACGAAACGTCGCTGAATAGTTACAAAATCAAGCTTGATTTTCAGTTTGCACGGCTCACAGAGCCGTGGCACACACCGTGGAATCCAAAACCAAGGCGCAACAGTACCAATAATAACAAATTAAGAAATTTACCAGCCCAGCCCCAAGCTATGATGAGATTGGCCTTCAGCCAATAAAAAACGGCTTGGAATTACTGGCGTATAGAATCCGGTAGAGTCGGCAGGTTTCAGGGCATTTCACTGAATAGGTACGAAAAAGATTCAATTAAATGGGGCGATTATTGCTGTGGGGCGTCTTCTGTCTTTTTTTTCTTTGGGAGGGTCGCCCTGATATCCTTGGAGAGTTCAGCGATGGTGAGTTGCGCTAGTGACTGTAGGAATCCTTCCTCCAGTTTAGCCATTTTTCGCTGAATGGTGCAGCGGCCCATAACCGGGCATTCATCGTCAAGCGATAAACCACAGTGGGCGGTTTCGATTCCTTCCAGTAACTCAACAATATCACGAACGGTGATTTTTTCTGCAGAACGCCCGAGAGAATAACCGCCGGAAATACCCCGATGAGATCGTAGTAACCTCCCACGCGCCAGTCGCTGAACGACATTGGAAAGGTACGTATCTGATGCACTGGGCCAGATTGTCAGCAGCCATTCTGCTAACTCAGGCAAAGTGGTTAACTCTCCAGCTGGCTTTGTCGCCACATACGCTAACGCATGCAGGCCGTAGCTGAAACGCTGTGAAAAAAACTGACCGCTAGCCACAATATAATTCTTTCAAAACAAAAGCTAACTACCAGAGTACACTATCTACTGTTTTACCCTAGCTGGTAGACCAGTAAAAGTCAAACCTGTTCAAAACTCTAATCAGATATCTTGCCTAATAACTCAGGTTATATCTTAATTTCTCGTTTTCTGACAGAATATTGGGAACGAATTGGTCCTGTTTGCTGCCTTGCCAGACTCTGTCAGAAAAGAATAATTAGTATTTTGTTGCACACCGAAGCGTG
Organism: Planctomycetota bacterium; assembly: GCA_024278285.1. GTDB lineage: Bacteria > Planctomycetota > Planctomycetia > Planctomycetales > Planctomycetaceae > Rubinisphaera. The sequence goes on along the minus strand of JAJRTM010000528.1, from coordinate 636 downwards.
GAAATTTGAAGTTTGGCGACCGCAGCGACGAGGTTTCTGACGGAACTTTGATCATAATACACCGTATTGTGTGTCTAGTTAAATGTCGTTATCGTCTGCGATAACGAAGAGTGCATCCCGAATACCGTTGGTCTCTATCAGTTTGTCTGATGTTTCCTGAGACATGTTTTCTCAGTACGGTGCTTGTTTTCCCTGTAGAGTGTCTATTTTCTTTACTGATCGTTATATTTATCCCTCAAAAAGAGAGCGATTCCTTACAGAAATGTTTTTGATTTGCATTGAGCGTACTTTTCTGGCTACAGTCGTTATTTATTATCGCTGATGATACAATGAAATTCGGTCCAGTTGTTAGAGAATGTTTTACTGAAAAACAAGAGGCACTGGCATAGAAAATTTGAGTCATCACGCCGATAATCTAACTGTTGAGTTATTAATAATAGCCAGCGAGAAGTGAGACCTGTTGCTTTTCCTGGATACGAGAAATACGGGAGTTAATCCGTTGAGTACGATCCCTCAGAATTATAATCTGAGAGCACAAACTTCAGAGCCGGGGCAACGGACAGAACCTTCAAAAGCAAGGGGGACTGCTCGAAATGGCAACGCTGAGGGGGTTGCATCACAGGAGCAAAATGCAGA
>JAJRTM010000527.1 GCA_024278285.1 Planctomycetota bacterium | reverse complement strand
ACGGTAATGCCGCGCATCCGTTTTTCAATCCAGGCATCGGAATAGCCCTTGGCCCGGTAGATGGCCTTGGTTCGCTTGCTTGCCAGCTCCGGGTCCTCGATCTCCTGGACCCGTTCATAACCGACCTTGGCCAGCCAGCGTTTAAACGGCTCGGCCTTGGGCGAGGGGATAGACTGGATGATCCGAAAGATGCCTTCGGTGTTGGCGCACAACATCCGCTGACTGCCACCGGCTGTCTTGACCGAAAGGGTATGTACAATCTGTACCCACCCTTTGCCAAGTTCCGGGTCGCGCTGTTTCATGCGCTGGATATACTGCTTCGGATCTTTCGAATCAATCAGCGCCAGCACGACATCTTCGACGACAAACCACCACTCGTTGTTGTGCAACGTCCGTCGGATTTCCTTGTTCTTGAAGACCACCAGTTTGTTTTGCATGATCAAATTCCCAAGAATCGTTACCGCTGGAAACACATCCATCGCGGCTATAGTTTCTCTCCACTTACTCCGCTGTCGCCATGTCATACTGACGCCGCAGAGCACATGCAAAGCAAGTCATCTATATTTCTCCAACTTGTTCAACAACAGCTCCCGCATCCGCGGCTTGTCCTTGGGGTAGAGCGAGACGAGCTTCTTGCCTTGCTGCTGATAAAGCTTCTGTTTCTTGAGCATGCCGATCTTATAATCGGCAGTGTCCATTCCCCAATACTCGATATAGACATCGAATTCCGGCAGATAGAAGTCTGGCCGGATGGCATAACCATCAAGAATGCGAAAGCGTTCGTCGTAACGATACCTGATCTGCTCCGCATCCAGGGCTTCGCAGATCAGCCGCTCGCCGTCCGACTGCACCTAGGTCCCATCCTTGGCCCGGATATTCTTCTGCAGCTCCACCTTGGTTTCAAAGTTGCGTCGTTCCAGAAACACCTCGTCGAAACAGTAATTACAGAATGGCCGCTGAAATGCCTTGTGGCTGCGGACATATTCATCCGGCTCCAGCTTCACCCCGCACCGCTGGCAGCAGTGAATAGCTTGCTTCTCTTCGATCCGCAAAGCCTCCTCGATAGTTTCCACCGCTAGCTTTGCGTCACGCTGATTATACTCTTTCTCAACCGGGCTGATGGCAATGTCACGCAAATCCGACAGCGCGCACCTGGCTGCCGTGCCATACGCTTTAAGCGCCTTGACAGCATATTGCCGCACCTGTGGATGACTATCCTGTAACAATGGTTGCAAGGCAGCCACCGCGCCCTTGGCATCGGCGAGCCCAGCTAGCTTGCCGATGGCCGATGCTGCCAGCCGCCGCACATTGGCAGCCGGCGAACGCGTCAATTCGACAAGCTCCGGCAAGGCGGCCGGATCGCCGGAATTGCCCAGTTCCACCGCCCGCTCCCGGAATTGTTTTTCGAGTTTTTGGTGCATGGTATCCCCAGCAAAAGTCACCCGGCTAACGCATTGAGCCGGATTAATTAATCAAGTTTATTTATGTCCCTTGGAAACTCTAGGAACGTAACCCCTTTGGGAACAATTGACTTATCAACGACAACATCATAATCGCCGAAAGATCTAGGAAACTGTTTTCCTTTTTTGAGATTAACCTTCACAACATTCTCAAACAGGAGTTGGGCGGGACAGCAACCCAGCTTGGCTTGTCGGAGGCGCTGCTCCTCTACATTGTCGGTTCCAACATGTTTGATCGCATAAACTGCGCGGGTGGTCATCACTCCTTTGCTGGAGGATCGGTCATGCTCATACATATTGAGCAGTGACTCCGCAAATAACTTAAGGTCATCGGGTGAAAAACCGGTTTGCTCGGCGAGATGTGCACTTACAAATGCCTTGCCGACAAACAATCCGTACGGAATGATTGATTTACGCCCGAAAGTCCTCATCTTGTCTTCAGGCTGTTCAGCCTCCCATTTTTTGTAATCTTCGCTGCTTTTAAGTTTTCCTTCTGCCGTATCCGTGACAGCCATACGAGTCATGGAAATGTCCAATTGCATTATGGCGTCTTCAGACTTTGCAAAAGCAATTTGAACCGGGCCGCGAACCTGTCCGGCATTAGCACCGGTGGACATTACCGCGCCAAATGTTCTGACGTCATAGAAGTTTTCACACATCCACTCTTTTGCTGACTTCACCTCTTCTTTTGACGCTTTCGACTTTCCTTTTTCAAATTTTGGAAGTTGCTTATTGGCCTTTTCATGGGCCACGGCGATTTGTGTATTCAGGTTTGTTGCATTCTGAATATAGATTGAGTTTGGTGATTCATTTCCCATTGCCAATTGAACATAGTTTCTAATCCGGCGTTTAATCGCCACATCAGAAACGAGTCCACGCATATCCTGCGGATCAATCCGTGGAGTGTTTCCTGCGTCAGGGTCGCCGTTCGGATTTCCATTTTCACAGTCGAAGAGGAACATGAATTCATAACGGTGCGTTATTGAGTTACTCATTAGTTATCTCCTTTTTTTGACTTATCTCTTTTAGCGGCTGCAGCGGCTGCTTTTCTAGCATTCATTTCTGCAATCTGTTGGTAATATCCCAATGCGAACCAGGACTGTTCCGGCAGGGGCAACATATCAGGAACTTCATCAAAATCGATTCTCTGATTAATCAAGGCAATTTCACGGTTAATGGCAAATGCCGCGTTTTGATTCTTGTTTTCCAGCTTTCTCAGATGATGCTGACTCTGAGCAATCAATCGACCATGCACCAGTTTCGGGCAGGTACTCGCTGTAGTGTAAAAACGGTCCACAATGGTTGACTTGACATTCTCACCTCCATCGCTCTGATGTGCTGCCCGCTGCAAGTCTGCCAATGTAGCAAATAAACTGCCCAGCCAATATACGCTGTTCTTCATTTCCTCCCTGTTTTTCATGGTAATCTCCTGTTTGGTGTTTCGAATTAAATATGCTTTGATGAGTCCTATCCGGGCATAAAGTCTGGCGCGCCGCCAACCCATCTGCTCCCCGTTTGAATCGAGAGCATTGGCCCACTCATCGGTCAATGTGCTTTCCCGAAGTCGCAGCAAAGCCAGGCGAATCGTGTTTTCCGGAAACGGTACAACTCTTCCTCCAACAACCGTCCGCCAAATGGCATCACGAAAACCGGTTATAGGTTTTATCCAATCCGGATATTTTTGCTTAGGTTTCTTTTCCTTCAGCAAGCAGGTGATCAGGGTTTCAATCTTCGGAGGTTTGGCAAGACCATTCCCTGAAAGGCGTGGTATCTCAAGATCGGAAAACCATTGTTCAATACTCTCGGCCAAATCAATAAAGCGTCCCTCCATCCAGTTCTGAATAACGGCGCGTCCCTGGTTCCCCTGTATGGTTAACGAGCAATACTGGACATCCCGCAAATCGTGACGCTCTCCTGTAACAACAGACTTAAGAAATTCTTTGGCATCAATGTGGGCTTGTGCTTCACGTTGCACGATATTTTCCTCAACGTCATCGTCTTCGACAAAATCACCAAAACCACTGAATGCCGCCTGTATAATATCCTCGTCTGGTTGCACGTCATCCGAATACCAGTAAATAATTTCAGCGCCGACAAGCTGCTGATGCTGACGGTTAAGCAAGTGGTTCACAGCAGAGGCATATTTCACGGATGCTCCAACAGAAATGGCAGCATTTTCACCTTGAATAAAACCGTATGATTGGAATGAAGGCCTTTCTTTTTTGAAACTTATCAAGGATGTTGTAGCGTTACCTCCTACCCTGCCAAGTCCCTTTATTTTGGGGTGGATCAAAAGAGGGTGAATCTTTTCACCAGAAAGGAAGCAACGGGCATTCTTAGAACTGATGTTATCCAAGAACTCCGTTTGTTTTGTTTTCCACCAATCATGCAGCGAATGTTTTTTAAACAAAATTTGCACATCGTCCTTGTCAAGTATGGCAAATGTTGCATTGTTTGTACTGTTTGCGGCAGGTGTGGCGTTTAAAAGACCATTATGAATTTTTTCAAGTACAGATTGATCACCCATGGCCTCAGCGATAGTTCCCAGTATGGGCTCAACCTCTGCCGCCTGTTGCAATAGCCTCAAGCAGAATTGATGCTTCCCGATCCGCTTGAACTCTCCATTGTTAAAAACCGCATTAACAGGCCCTTCCTTTTCGAAAAACAATTTAATTTCCGGGCGCCTACCTCGGCGTTGTTTTTTTAACAACTTAGCCCATTTCTTCCTGATGTCTTTTCCCGGAGTTCCAGATATTTTTTTTCTGCGAGCAGGGTTATTACCTCCCTGGAAAAAGAACTGATTTCTTCAAAATCTTTCTCCTGCTTCAAATCCTCCAAAAGACTTGTGGTTGCTGTTTCCAACTTTTTTAATGCATCAAATAATTTAAACTCCTCGCTGTTAAATAATTTCTCAACATCTCCCCCTTCCTTTAAAAAGGATTCTATTCCCGCTGTCTTCCTTCCATTCTTTCTGAGGATTTCGGTCCATTTCTCTATTGACCCAGATTCCCTTAATTCATGGTATTTTCGCTCAACAAGAAATCTTAAGATCCTTTCAGCAAAGGACGTTATTTCTTCAAAATCATCCTCTTTTTTTAAGGATCTCAAAAGGTTGCCGATTGCTTTCTTGAATGCTACAAAAGTCCATGGACAAAGTGCTAGAAAATCAACAGTATCGACCAGAAATTGACGTTTGGGAGTATCCCCCTCAAGCTGAAGATTCGGAACACCGGAAAATTCTTCTCCTGAGCGGCCATAATCATGGAGTTCCATATATTCACCTTGGGGTGAAAATTGGATAAGGAATCGGATACGCTTCGAAATAAATCCTTCATCTCCAATTCCATGAGAATCGGCATACTCAACCAGTTTGTGAAGCATGAGACACCTCCGGCTTTAATACTTTTTGGTCACAATAATCAGGCACCTCTAGAATGCCGTTTTCAATTTCCGCCTTAAAAACAGAGACAAAGGGCTTTGAGAATTCATTATTCACCCGCCGAAGATCAAAAACATCGTAGAGCATGAACCCTAAATCCTGATTGAACTCAACGGGTGAGCCCTCTTTTTCAATATCATCAACATATTTAAAGAAAGCAGGAAATTCGCGACACCCCATACTTGGCATGACAAAAAACTTTCCGTGCGTGGCGCGTCGTTCAAACTGTCTATCAAATCCCGTAATCGACCTTTCAAACCCCGGTCGTGCGACAACATGTGCATGAATACGAAATGACGGATTTCTCAATGCCATGGTCTGCCGTTGCTGTCGGCAGTTTTTATCATCCGCAATGATCGGTGATATCTGCTCCGGCTTCTTCATCCATTGATTAATTGTGCGATCAGCAGCAACTGTATGGGATACTTCGTTTCGCCTAAGAGCGATATAGGAGGGATAACTGAGCAGTTCAATTTTCTCGATCTGCCAGTAAAATTGGGATGTTTTTGTACGTCGGTCATAAGCCTTGCAGTAAATTGAATCAAAAATCCCCCGTGCCGCACTCGGCGTAGGGCATGGGTAGCTGAACCGTTCTGTTTTCAACTCCGGTCGCGAGAAACAGCCAAAGTCTCCCCAAGTTTTCAAAACATGTGTCTTTCCTCTTTTCATGACAAATCCTCCTAACAGATACCCACAAATTTTTCCGGCAGCTTCAGTCCACACAGGTCGTCGTATTCCGCTTCCGGCAGACAGATAAACCAATCCGCATCATGATTTTCGTATTTAAAAACCGCCCCGAACTGCACAGGCGCCAGAGCCTGCCATTTTAATGAATCGTGAGCAGGGCGAAAAATCCCAACAGCGTATTCGCGCGCCTGGGCTACCCATTGCCGAATTTCTTCAGCAGTCATAAACTCGCGTTTCTGAACTATTTGACTAAGCCGGTCAAACTCCTCTATATCGTAAGGAACCAGCACATTCACCATATCACCGGGAATCAGTTTGTAGTTTTGGGAAACCATATCAAATCGTCCCGCATCAACGGCTTGGAAAAGTTCATGCTGCGAATCACGCCCCTCAGCATAATTTCCAATCGTGAAAAATAAATTATAGTAGCGGCGCATAAAATCTGGTGAATTCAACAGGTTCAATTCATCAGGGTCACTTCCCTCAGCCCGGCATTCAGCCAAGAGCGTCTTCGTAACAGAGATACCTTCCCCATATCCTGGAGGGAAAAATCCTTTATCGTCTTTTGGGGTGAAAACAATCACCGTTCCCGTTTCACCTCCGTGCCGGTTGCAACGCCCCGCCGCCTGCGCAATTGATTCCAATGGGGCCAGCGCGCGATAGACTACGGGAAAACTGATATCAACCCCTGCTTCTATGCACTGTGTTGAAACAAGCACAACCGGATCGCCGCCATCCAGTCGCTCCAAGACCTCATCGAGAACATTTTTTCTATGGATAGAACACATGGTCGTAGAGAGATGAAAAACAATGTCCGAACCCAATCGTTTTTCTAGCAGCACCGCAAGCTTTCGGGCATGTCTTTTTAAATTTAGAATGCACAGGCTTTGATTTTTTCCATTTTCAACCAGTTCATCAGCGAGATCTTCAAGTTCAATTTGTTCCTGCTCCCGCCAAACAACCCGAACCCGCCCGGACATTGCATCAAAAAGGTGTTTCATGCTTTCCTGTGCAATTAAAAACTTTGGCTTCCATCCATAACCGGAGTATTTCTCAACAATTGGAGAAAGCGACTCAAACGCAGGCTGTGTCGCTGTTGCAAAAACAACCGAAGCACCATAAGGACTGTTCGGTGCCGCTAGACGAGACAATGTAGCCAAGGAAACCACGGCTAATTCGGGAGGAAGGGATTGTGCCTCATCAAATAGGATCACGCTCTTCGCCAATCGGTGCAGTTTCCGTAGCTGTGAATTTCTGCATGAATGCAGTGATTCAAAAAACTTAACAGAAGTTGTCAATACAATCGGTGCATCCCAGTTTTCCGCCAACAGCTTTCGTGTTCGCTTGCCTTCGTCTTCCAAGTCCTCGTCGCCATCAATCGCTTTAAAACCAGCCAGGCTGTGATCCTCCAAAACATAGTTTTCAGGAAAACCGTCCTCTTCCGAGAAAATTTCTCGATACACCTTTGCAGTCTGATCGATAATGTTCAGAAATGGCATCACCAACACAATCCGTCGCAAACCATTTCCTCGTGCATGCCGTAGAGCAAATGCCAGCATCGACAGTGTCTTACCCGCCCCCGTTGGAGCAGTAAGAGTGAATATGCCTGTAGCTTTGTTCCCAGCCGTCAAGCAACTTGTGTACAGCCTGCTCCGAACCTCGCGCACCGTTTGGTTCTTTGTCTTTTTCCCGTCAACAAAAGCCATTACCGCCGACAAAGCCTTATCAGCATCCAGAGAAGCACCCTCGGGTCGATATCGCCGCAACACATTTGCATCTCCGGAAAAATGCGCCTCCGTCTCAATAAAGTCGGCATCATCCAGGGCTGATGCCATCATGCGAACATCAAACATATCCGCAGCTATCTCCCCTGATAACAGCTTGGGAATCGGCTCTAATGGAACATCGGGGAACTCTTTGGAAAACCTTTCCGCCAAAACAGCAATGTCTGTTTCAGTATAGTCATCCGGATTATCTTTGAAATCTTTCAGAACGTCCTCGAGCATTTTCCTGCGACCGCCAAAAAAACGCTTCAGCCCACCGTGGTGGTAAAGAACCGCCAAAGCCAACGGCAGACTGTTTTTGTAATGGTGCGCGATCCAACACGCCCCAGTCGCTGTATGGTTTCTACCAGCCACTTTTGAGGGATTCTCAAGTCGCGCTTTCATTTGATCAGCATACTTTCCAAAATCATGAAAAATCCCCGCCACCCAGCCGGAAAACTTATGACCCCAGAATGCCATAAATTTCGAAGCACGTTTTGCAACAGCATTCAAGTGAACTTTTAAAAGCTCTTGTTCGCCATTTCCGTTATCATTTCTGCTATGTCCCAAGAAATAATCCACGGTAACTTCCTTTTAGTTATATTTAGACCAATCCCTCGCGAATGACGAAATTATTTTTTTGACAGGAATACCGTAACGCTTTCCCGTCCTCGACCCTCTCCGCCTTGCCCCAATAGTTAAAAAATTGTTCGAACCGTTTCATTGTTTAAACCGTTTGTTGAACTAACTGTTTGAGCGTTTAAACCGTTTCAGCCGCTTAAGCGTTCCAGCGTTCAAGCCGTTTGAGCGTTTGGGCCGTT
>JAJRTM010000526.1 GCA_024278285.1 Planctomycetota bacterium | reverse complement strand
TGCCCGACCCCGACGCTGACAAACGGATCGCGTTCTCTGGTCATCTTGTACAATGTTTCGATCGCAAGCTGCTGCGGAATTTCGGTGTCGTAACATTTGTAATGTAACGGGAACTTTTTCTTCCACTGGGCGATTGTGTTGTGCCAGGCTTCCGTTTCAGGAATGTCATCAACGGTGATCGCTTTGTTGAGTTCTTCGATCACGTGCTTGACGTCTGCGACAACAGGAATGTGTGCTTCCTTGTTTTTATGAATTTCAGAAGGATCGATATCGACATGCACAATTTTCCCATGCTTGACAAATTCATCGAGCTTTCCAGTCACGCGGTCATCAAAGCGAACCCCGAACGCGAGCAGTAAATCGGCTTCGTCAATCGCAAGGTTAGCGTAAACGGTGCCGTGCATTCCGAGCATGTGCAACGATAAATCGTGGGTACCGGGAAATGCGCCGATACCCATGACTGTTGTCGTCACTGGAATTTTTGTCTTCTCGGCGAACTTCAGTAGTTCACCTGCTGCCCCCGAAAGAACGCAACCACCGCCAACATACAGAACCGGTTTTTTGGCTCGTTTGATTGCTGCAATAATCTGTTTAATCTGTTCCGGTGCAACTTCTCTTAATTCGGGATGATAGCCGGGCAAATCCATCGGCGGGTCGAGATCGAGTTCCTCAACCGGGATCGAATCCAACTGAACATCTTTCGGGAAATCGATCAGCACTGGTCCGGGTCGCCCGGTTGTTGCGACGTGAAAGGCTTCCTTCACAATCCGGGCAACATCTTTAATGTCGGTAATCATAAAATGATGTTTGGTAATTGCCCGGCAAACTTCAACAATCGGCGTTTCCTGGAATGCATCGCTTCCGATAACGGCTTGTGTTACCTGCCCCGTGATCGCAACTAACGGAACAGAATCGAGCTTCGCATCTGCGATTGGTGTGACCAGATTGGTCGCCCCCGGCCCGCTGGTGGCCATGCACAAACCGACCATATCGGTCGTACGGGAAATTCCCTGTGCAGCGAATCCGCCCCCTTGTTCGTGACGCGGAAGAATCGTGCGAATACGCTCACGATTTTTTCGCAGCGCCTGATGCAAAGGCATACTCGCTCCGCCCGGATAAGCGAAAATGAACTTCGCCTGATGATGAATCAACGCTTCGACAAGAATTTCCGCTCCCAGAATCTGAGCCTGTTTTGTCGATTTTTCTTCTGCAATTGCCACGATAATTTATACTCCACTTGGTCAGTATTGTCACATCTTTGAAACGTAGGATGGCGTGCTTGCACCCATCAAATACGGTCTCTATTTCGTGATTTTAATTCCGGATTCATCACGGTTTCCACTTTTTTGCGTTATCGAACACAACTCGGTATGCGAAGATGGGTGCAAGCACACCATCCTACAAAATACGTTTTGATTACACGGTCTATGATGCAGAATCAGCCTCGCCGACCAAGATAGCTAAACTTCAGCACTATCAATGGTCCCTGATTGCAGCCCCTGTATCTGTTCAAAATGGTTGTGGTCGATAATCAATCAGAGCATTCTAGTCAGAAAAGGTTCAACTATCGAGAGTTGGTAGCAGGAAAATTTGTGGATCAGCGGTAGTAAAGGTGCAAACTCACTTAATCACGACAGGTTACGCCGTAAATGTACGTGGTCATTTGAATCGCATTGCGTGATGCGGCAGGTATTATTTGCATACCGCGCGGGCTGCACCGCCGCGGCGCCAGTCTCCAACTCCTGTCGCAACTCCTGTCGCAATATCGACTTCTATCGATTGGGCAGATCCCTGGCGTCTGTTCTTGGGGTGATAAATAGTATGTCCCCGTTTGATAAGATCTTCTTTCATGTTCTCGAACAGTCCATAATCATCAGATTCAAATTTGATTAAATCTGGAAACCACTGCTGATGAATTCTTGGCCCATCGACTGCTTCTTTCAAAGATCGCTTAAAAAGAAGTGTCTGAACAAGAATGCTGGATACGGTGTTGATGATTGTCCGCCCGCCGGGGCTACCTATGATCAATCGCACTTTGCCGTTTTGTTTCACAATTGTTGGCGTTTGCGAACTGAGCATTCGCTTCCCCGGAGCGAGCAGGTTTGGTTTTGTGCCGATGGTTCCTTTTTCGTTCGTATAACCGGGATACCAGTTGAAATCACCCATTTCGTTATTGAGCAAAAACCCGGCTCCACGCACAACAACGCGGCTGCCCCAACTATATTCGAGAGTGTACGTATTGCTCACCGCCATGCCGTTGGCATCGATCACCGAAAAGTGCGTTGTCTGCGGGCTTTCATAAGGGCCTTTCGATAACGGAATATCCCCTGCAATCTCTGCACTGGGGGTCGCTTTATTCGGATCGATTGTTGCTGCAAGCTGGTAAGCATACTCGGCATCGAGAACTTTTTCGGGGATTGTTACAAAATCGGGATCCCCAAGATACGCTGCCCGTTCCCGGAAAGATCGCCGCATCACTTCGCTTAATAAATGAACTTGATCCGCGGTCCAGAATTTTTTGCGGTCCACTTTCAGATTGAGTTTATCGATCATTCGCAACTGCATCAAAACGGTGATGCCGCCCGAACTGGGAGGCGGTGCGCCGTAGATTGTATAATTCCGGAATGTTCCTTCAATCGCAGGACGGATATTTGCACTGTATTGTTGAAGGTCTTTCGAGCTGATCAGCCCGTCACCCCGTTTCATTTCGTTGACAATCTGTTTGGCAATTTTCCCTTCATAAAAAGCAGCATCGCCCTTGGTTGCGATAAGCTGTAGCGTGGCTGCCAGGTCTGGTTGAACAAGTTGGTCTCCCGATTTCCAGCGACGTTTTTCAGGATGACCGAAAACCCGATGAAATTCTGCATAACGTGGATCGGTCTGAATCGATTTCAGTTTCAGAACCGAATTCAGCGAATAGGCCAGGTTGGCATCTACAACAAAGCCTTCCCGTGCAACTCGCGCAGCCGGTTCGACAACGCTTTTCCAGGGAAGCTTGCCGAATTTCTGGTGAGCCAATGCCATCCCGCGTACCGTGCCGGGAACGCCAGCCATGCGGGCATGCAGGCGATTCTTCCAGTGAGCAAAACTGAACTCATCGACGATGGCCGGTGCTTTTTCGCGATATTCGACACAGACAACTTTCTCGCCCGCAGGAGCAACCATCATAAATCCGCCGCCGCCGATATTCCCCGCTTCCGGCCAGGTAACTGCCAGAGCGAACGCAACTGCAACAGCAGCATCAACCGCGCTCCCGCCGTTTGCAAGAATATCCCGCCCAATTTCGGAGGCGACTACAGTATCTGAAACAACAACTCCTTGCTCTCCGGAAGCGACATCCACCGGTTGACGCATCGGCCGCACAAGTTTGTTTTGCGCCAATCCCGCTTGAGGAGAAAGCTGAGCCAGCAGCACGATTATAAACAGCTTGCAGCAGATCGGCACAATTATTCGTGAATGGAATAAACCAAGTTCAAAGTCTTTCAACATGCGGTCACCTTAGCCTGTTAAAACCTGCTTGAATCATCTTTTGCTAACATCGTAAGCTATTTGGACCTCAAACTCCAATCAGACATTGCCGATTTGTTTGCTAATGATAGGGAACCCGATAGCCAGCGGATCCGCAAAGCAGAGGGAATTGAAGGCCTGAAATAATTGGCCTCGTCATATTTCTTGTTTTCTGCTAGAAATACTCGCAGTTGAAGGGAACCTCTATTTATTCAAAGAACTCCTGTTAAACGGAGGGGAGACATTCTTGTTTGCCTGCAAAACAGCATGTTTTTACGAGACAGACAAGAATGTCTGTGCTCCTTTTGAATAAATAGAGGTTCCCGAAAGAAATAGTCACGCCAATTTGCAAGAGCCAGGGAAGGTTTGTCATGCTTCAAAAATCAATCGTTTTCAACCTGAATAGAGGCATTCTTTGTCTGATACTGTTTTCACTCTGTTTTTCAGAAACGATTGCGGAAGATCAAAACAAGCAAGCCGCGAAGGCCACTGCTGAAAAATATGAATTAAACTATCAGTTCAAAGCAGGGGAATTTGTCCATTATCAGGTTTCAGATTCTTCTTCTTATACAACGCAAAAAGATGCCATTTCGGAAACAGCTAAAAATCAGTCAATCGCCTGGAGGCAGTATCGTGTTGTCAGCGTTGAAAAATCTGGCGAAGCGGTATTGGAATTGATGATCGATCGTGTGCGACTGCAAACGCAATTTGACGATTCTCCCCCCATCGTTTTTGATAGTGATGATCCCAAATTACAACCGGAGAGTTTCAAACAAATTCTCCAGACCGTTGGCAAGCCGATGAGCCGAATCCGTGTTAATCGATACGGGAAACTGTTGAAAGTACATAACTATTTTGGAAAGCAACCAGAACAGGCAGATCCTTCACTCAACTTCCTCGTTGTTTTCCCGCAAGAACCAGTTGCGATTAACGAAACGTGGAAACAGAATTTGGAGGTGGAGGTTCTCGTCACTAAAACGTTGAAGGAAAAAGTGAAACTGCTGCGGATTTATCAATTGAAATCCGTTGAAAATGATCTGGCTACAATCACTCTTTCCACAGTGCTGGTCTCAAGAATAAGAGATCCCGCGATTAAAGTTCGGTTGATGCAGCAGACCCCATCTGGAACGATACAATTCGATTTGAAACGCCGTCTACTGATTTCACGAAAGCTACACACAGACGACCAGGTCATCGGAGCATTTGGAGCAGGAACTCTTGTTAAGGCAATGAGTATCCGAGAAGAAACCTTGCAGCCCGGCAAGGTTGCCCAAGCGGCTGGTCCTGCAATTCGGTAAGGTTTTTGTAGGGTCCGTTACCCGCGGACCACCGCAGAAACAGGGGGCTCCACCTTCCATCGTGGTCCGCGGGTAGCGGACCCTGCGCCAAAGCTGAATCGTTACTCAAGAATCTCTTCTTAAACGGAGGGTAGACATTCTTGTCTGCTTACAAAACAGCATGCTCTTACGAGACAGACAGGAATGTCTGTGCTCCTTTTGAATAAATAGAAGTTCCCATAAGAAGAGCACGGCTTGACGAACCAGCTTGATTGCCTAAAATTCGAACTC
>JAJRTM010000525.1 GCA_024278285.1 Planctomycetota bacterium | reverse complement strand
GTAGCCCGACCACTTTAGTGGTTGGGTGCCGTCAGGCACAAGATGCCCGCGCCATGTGCGTTCAATATAAAGGAACTCACATGGCGCGAGCATCTTGTTGCTACGCAACCCAGCCGCTAAAAGCGGGTGGGCTACCCGGTTACTAATACCTACTACCTAACGCCTATTTCCCTGTTAAATTCTAGCTATTAGCAGTTCGGGCATAATGAATATTTGAAAGAGAGACTTGATGAGCAACAATGAAACGACATCGCTGACAGAATCTTTACTGACACCCGAAGAAGTAACGCGAGCCAAATCGACAGTCGATCATTTACTGAGCGAACTCGGGCGGGCCATTCTCGGTCAGGAAGAATTATTAAGCTTGGCGGTCACCTGTATTCTTGCCCGCGGGCATCTGCTGCTCGAAGGCTTGCCCGGGCTTGGGAAAACGGAACTGGTAAAATCGCTGTCCTCTTTAATGGGACTCAGTTTTCGCAGGGTACAATTTACTCCCGATCTTCTGCCGGGCGATATTTTAGGATCGCCGATTCTGGAAGAACAAGACGGAGCCAGGCGGCTCGTTTTTCATAAAGGGCCAATTTTTGCGAATCTTCTATTGGCAGATGAAATTAATCGAGCGACCCCCAAGACGCAATCCGCACTTCTTGAAGCGATGCAGGAACGCCGCGTGACCGTGCTGGGCGAAACGCATCAGTTGCCGTTGCCGTTTTTTGTTCTCGCGACACAAAACCCGATTGAACTGGAAGGAACGTACCCACTCCCCGAAGCACAACTGGATCGTTTCACTTTCAAGATTTCTGTTGAAGGAGTTGGTACTGAAACATTGCAGAGTATTATCACGCAGCGAAAACATGGCGTCCCTCCGACATTAGAAACGATTGTTTCCGGCGATGAATTGAATCACTTGTTTGAGATGGTGGATCGTATTCACTTGCCCGAAGCGGTCGCCAACTATATCGCCCGGCTGGTCACTGCCACTCATTCTATCCACGAAGATTCGCCCGATGTCGTGAAGCAGTTTGTGCGCTATGGCGCCTCTCCGCGGGCAGCCATTGCGTTAGCGAATACATCAAGAGCGGCAGCGTTAATTGCGGGCAAGCCGAATGTTGGTTTCGATGAAGTCAAGTTCGTTGCATCCAGCGTACTCGCTCATCGTGTCATCCTCGATTACTCTGCCCGCATGGATGGCTGGGACAATCAATCGCTGGTGCGAGAGTTAATCAATACCGTCCCGGAAGTTGGTCGAGAAATCCCTGCTGATATTAAAATATAGTGACGAATTAAAATACGAGAGATTGAATTTATGATGCGGTCTGTCAATCGATATTTTCTGTTATGCCTCCTTCTGGTGATCCCTGCGCAATCGGCTTGGGCGACCGGATCAGAGTTCACGTTGAGTGGGTCTGATCTGATTGTGGATGTCAATTCAAAATGGATTGGCTGCACACAGGGGGGGTATTATCCGGTTCGCGTTTCGGTTCGCAATAATGGGAAGCCTCGCACGATTACGTTGGAGATCAAGGAAAACAACAGCTACCAGAAATGCCCGCGCATCACACGATCCATTTCGCTGGAACAAAATGCAACAATCAATACCAGCTTACTGGTCCCGATGGTGACTCGTGGCACTTATGTTGAATTTCGAGTTCTGGAACGAGGCCGAATGGTCAAACATCTTTCGCAGGCGGTCTCTTTTCCCGAAACCGTTAGTAACAGCGATATCGGTTCGAGCATGTTAATTGTCGGAAAAAAAGCAGAAGACGCCCAGATGTACGACACCGCTGTCAATCAGGTCTTCCTCGGTTCCTCCTCTTCCTACCGACATGGCACGACCGAGTATACGCAGCACGTCCGCCCGCAAAATCTGCCCGTCAACTGGTTGGCTTATACGGGGCTTGATATTCTTGCGATTCCTTTAGAGACACTCTCTCAAGACGTTCCACCAGATGCACGACAGGCCATTATTGAATGGGTTTCATCTGGTGGAAACCTACTCATTTATAACATTAAGGAACCCGTTGTTCGTTCCAGTTCGCTTGATGAGGTGCTTGCGTTTAAGAATCGTGCCTTTGTTGAAGCGAAATGGAACAGATTGAATGTCAAGTTATTTAAGCGGCAAGCGATTGTGGACATCGATGATCCAACAGGAACTGCAACAAAGCCCGAAGATTTTTCACAGGGCGATCCCTGGAAGCTGACATCCGAGAGTTTTGGAATGCGGTCTTTAGGTTTGGGGAAAGTGATTGCCTTATCTGAAAATCCCTTTCCCGGAACGGCTTCTCATTGGGTCTGGTTGCTGAATCATCTTTCCAGTGATCGATTGCTGTGGCATAAAAGAAATGGCGTAATCAGCCGTGGCGGCAATGATAGTTTCTTTCATTTCTTAATTCCGAATGTGGGGGGCGTTCCTGTTTTTTCCCTGCTGGTTCTGATTACCTTATTTACAATTGTGATTGGTCCGGTCAATTACATTTACTTTCTGAAAAAGCGACAACTGGCGATGCTGCTGATTACTGTTCCGGTCATTGCGTTCGGCAGCAGTCTTTTATTGTTGGGCTATTCGACAATCGCGCACGGCTTTTCGATTAAATCCCGTGTTCGCAGCATCACCTTTCTGGATCAAAAACAGAACCACGCGATGAGTATTACCCGCGTTGCTTACTATGCGGGGATGGCGCCCAGTGCAGGGCTTCAGTTTGAACCGACCACCGCGGTTTATCCGATCTGGCCAACCGAAGAAGCGTTTGAATCTGCCCAGATTGACTGGAGCGAAAAACAACATCTACAAAACGGCTGGCTACGATCTCGTACCCGGACTCAATTTTTAACCGTCTCTCAACAGGAACAACGTGGTCGCATCGAACTGCAATCAATGAAAAGCGATGCCCCCCAAGTTTCCAACGGATTGGAATGGAGCATGCAAACGCTGTTCATTGTTGATCCCTCTGGAAAAAAATGGATTGCAAAGAATCTCGAATCAGGCGCGGTTGGAAAACTGGAACCAGCAACCGACGAGCATCGCAAAGAACTTCTCGAATATATTTCGCTTTATTCGATGGTCCTTCCCGCGGGCACCAATGGAAACGCCCTCTCCAGCGAAATGCTTTCCGGCAGTACGCGGTATTCTTACGGTTATTATGACGAGGTCCAAGTCAATTACCGGAAAAGTCTTCAAGAACTAATGGTGCCAAGTATGAGCGGGGCGAATGCAAATATTCTGAATTCGATGAAGCCCGGTTCTTACTTTGCCGTTTTGAACCAGGCACCAGCTTTGGATCTCGGTTTGAAAAATGCAGATGAAAAGATTCCCATTCATTTACTGTTTGGCTACTTCTAAAAAGTGTAACGGTTCCTGCTTGCCTGGTTAATCATCATTTTTCATCACGCACAACCTGACCTGTAACTATTGAATCTATTGTTATGACTGAATCATTCCCACCATCGACTCCCGATTATTCTTCTGGGGATAATGTCCTGGACGAAGTCATTTCCAAAGACAACGGCGATGACATCGAGATACTGGAGACGGAAGAATCTGATGTCAATGAAGAGCATCTTGGGGAACAGCCTGCGCTGGAAATTAGAAACCTGCACCGATTTTTCGGGAAGCTCAAAGCGGTTGATAATGTCAGCTTCAAAGCGTTTCCCGGTCAGGTGATGGGATTTATCGGACCAAACGGAGCCGGTAAAACAACAACGATGCGAATTCTGGCTTCGCTCGATCTGCCAACCGCAGGCGATGCGTTTATCTGTGGATATTCTGTGGTTGATGACCCTGAAAAAGCACGGACAAAACTCGGCTTCATGCCCGACAGCTTCGGCAAATACAACAATATGGATGTGATTGAATATCTCGATTTCTACGCTCGCGCGTACGGCTTCAAAGGGGAAGAGCGGCGCAACGCGATCGAACGAGTTCTCATCTTTACCGAACTGCGAAAGTTGGCACATAAACCGATCAACACCCTTTCCAAAGGAATGTCGCAGCGGCTCGGATTGGGACGAACGCTTATTCACGATCCGCAGGTGCTTATTCTCGATGAACCGGCAGCCGGGCTGGATCCGCGTGCGCGAGTGGAACTTCGCGAACTGATTCATTTACTCGCCAGCGAAATGAACAAGACCGTTTTAATCAGCTCGCACATTTTGACCGAACTGGGCGAAATCTGCGACTCAGCTGCCATCATCGAAGCGGGCAAAATTCTGATGCACGGGACGATTGATGAACTCAGAAACTTCAAACCGAAAAAAGAAGGGGCGCAAGCATCTACTGAAACGATAGCAGTTTCGGTATTATCCAAAATGGAGGAACTGGAAAAATGGTTGCTTGAACAACCATTCGTTTCCCATGTTTCTCCCGCACTGGATCAAATGACATTTGAATTCGCCGGCGACAAAAATCAACAGGCAGACCTGCTGAAACGAATGATCCAAAAACAGTTCCCGGTTCTGGAGTTTGCAGGAAAATCAGAAACCCTCGAAGACGCCTTCATGTCAATCACCGAAGGCATCGTCCAGTAATGCCGTTTCCTTTGTTTCTTATCAATAAAATGTCACACAAAAGTGGCAGGATATTTACCGGTGTAGCTGGGGCGTTAACCCTGGGCTGATGAAAATGTTGTTGACTCTCTTTTTAATCTACCCGAACAGAGCACAGGCAAAACGTGCAGGAGGATGGCGTGCTTACGCAATGGCTTTTTTTAACTGACCGAGTTAATGGCATTGTTAGCTTTTTCTATTTCTGATGCTTCGATTTCCTTTAAGGTTTTACCTGATTTACTTTTCCACTCAACCAATCCATTAGCACTTCGCCCCATGATAACCGCCGCCGCTGCTGAAGGACTACTAAATAAAACATCTTCAGTTAGGATGAATTTTTCTTGCTCTTCAATAACTGACTCACCATTTAACAATTCATCTCTGAGTGCATTAAAACTTTTTGGGAATGATGGCACAGTGCTAGAAGCCAGCTCTGAACCTTTAAAAACAACGAACCCATCCGCTGTTCTTTTTCCTTTTCCAGTCGCGTCTCTTGCACCCTTTAAGATCAACTCTTCAGCCTTAATATTTACGCCTGATTCTTCTTTAATTAGCGGCTCAAATACTTTGAAATTCATCGTATTTATGAGCATGCGGACATACTCAATAAACTCTTCCATTTCGGCTTGATCAGATTCAGAGATAGAAGACTTTGTTGGTGTATTGCCGTTCTCTATTTGAAACCTTCCTGTGTTTGTTGCGAGTTCATGCAGCCTGGATTCAAGATACTTAATATGTGCTTTATTGAGATTTTCATCTTTACTAATAAAAACTACAGCTTCGTTCCAGAACTCCTTTTCTGAGACGTGCTGAACTAGGCGGGCGTATATGTTTTCCGCTTCGCCGATATAGGCTCTTGATTTTCCAGCAGGTGAATCAGGCCGACCAAACAAGATGTACACAGCCGTGCTTTTTAACTCAGGGCGATTGACACAATCTTTAACCTTCCCTCTTGGGATTCGATATGCTTTCCCTGTCCAATTGGAAAGCTCGCAAATCATCCTTCCTTCTGGATCTGCGTCCAGAAGGAACATTTTTATCGTTTTTCCATGCTTTGCTTGGAACACGTGATTCCTTTGTTTGTAAAGCTAACTTGTTATTCACCTGCGAGCCCTTGTTTAAATAGGATGCTTAACAGGCACTAATGCATTCAGCATGCTGGAAATTGTATCAGTAGTGAATTCGCGAGTCCAGCATGACCATTTAGTTCTAAAGTATGGGGAGAGTGTTTGCGAGAGATTATTGGGGGCACTTTGCTTTAGGCTCCTCTCAGAGTATTGCCTGTTGCTTCCGCACCTGACCAGATACCATAGTGAACGGGAATGTCTGAGGTCATTGACTTATTCTGCTTCATCACGAAATATATTGAGAGGTAAAATATTATGCACTTTATTTTTCGCATTCAGTTCTGCCTGATGACTCTGGGCATCATGCTTTTAACACCAGTGCTAGCGGTTGCTTCGGAAATCGCAATGCAAAAGCGGCCTAATATTATTCTGGTGATGGCGGATGATCTGGGCTGGTCGGACATCGGCTGCTATGGCGGCGAAATAAAAACGCCGCATATTGATTCACTCGCTCGGGGTGGTTTGAGATTCGCCCAGTTTTACAACAATGCCATTTGCGGACCGACACGGGCTTCGCTGCTGACCGGGTTGTATTGTCAACAAGTTGGGCACCGTGGGGATCGCTGGAACGAACCGAAAGATTTCAGCAAATGCGTTCTGATTGGCGAAGTCCTTCAACGGGCCGGCTATCGAACCATGATGGTTGGTAAATGGCAGGGACGGGACTTGGCTTTGGACCGGGGGTTTGATCGTTTTTTCGGGCCGATGTGCCAGGCAAAAATCAGTTACTTCAATGAAGTCCAGCAAAATCCGTACTATCTGAATCGGAAACGAATCGAATTACCGAAAGATTTCTATCTGACCGAGGCTCTTAATAAGCATGCAATCAGCTTCCTGAAAGAGAGCCTCGCCGAAGATCAACCCTTCTTTTTGTACGTCGCCCACATTGCACCGCACTGGCCGCTGCATGCACGTGAAGCGGACATTGCTGCTTATCGAAAACAGTATCTCGATACGGGCTGGGATCAAATTCGGGCATTGCGGTTTGAGCGTCAACGTCGTGATGGGATCGTGCCGGATCAATGGAAACTTTCTCCCAGGCTGAAAGGTGTCCGAGATTGGGAGACCGACAAACAGAAAAACTGGCAGGCAGAACGGATGGCTGTGTACGCTGCACAAGTTGCAGTTGTTGATCGTGGTCTCGGGCAACTTCTTCAGGCCGTTAAGGAAGCAGGGGAAGAAGAAAATACGCTGGTTATGTTTCTTTCCGATAACGGGGCGGCCCCGGATGGTGGTCTGGCTCCGATGAATAGTGGTTTCGGTTTCTCAATGAAAAACAGAAAAGCGAACTGGCGAAAAGATGGCGTCCTGATTCGCCCCGGCAGTGGCCCGGATAACTTGCCGGGGCCTCATGATACTTTCGCAGGCTACGGTTTGGCATGGGCCAATGCGAGCAATACGCCACTTAATGGAACGAAACTGTCAGGCTATGAAGGGGGCATCCGCACGCCGTTGGTGGTTCGCTGGCCGGCTGTGATTCGCAAACAGGGTCAAATCACCAAACAGGCCGGTCACGTGATCGACTTCATGGCAACCTGTCTTGATGTCGCTAACGCAAAATACCCAACCGAATTTGATAACCGCAAACCGTTGCCGCTGGAGGGAAAAAGTTTGCTGCCGATCTTCCGGGGAAAGAAGCGGAAAGCCCACCAGGAACTTTGCTGGAGTACGCCCTGGCATCATGTTATCCTCATGGAACAATACAAAGCGATTCGCAGCAAAAAAGGAGGAGCCTGGCAACTGTTCGATCTTGAAGTAGACGGAACCGAAACAAACGATCTTGCCAGGCAACAACCGCAGCGCGTTAAAGAAATGGTCGACCACTTTGCAGTCTGGAGCAAACGAGTCAACGCAAATTAATGGTTCTTCCCACATTTTGGTGGCTAAAAGAAAAAAGAGCCACGGATTCACCTAACCCGGCGTAGCCGGAACTAAAGAAGTATTACCGCAGAGTTCGCAGAGAACCGCAGAGAGAAAAAAAAGAGGTCTTTGGCATTTTCTATTTCCGTGTTTTTCGTTTCTTTCGTGGTCAATTCAAAACGGAGCACAGACATTCGGAGTCTGTTGTGTTTGAGCATCCCGTATTCAAGGCAGGCAAGAATGTCTACCCTCCGTTCAAACTGTTTTTTGAATGAATAGAGGTATTCTTAAAGAACCACGAAAGGAACGAAAAACACGAAAAAAGAAGAAAATTGTTTAACGGCAAGCCGAAGGCGACCGCGTCAACAGGTCTGCTTGATCGGAAGGTATTGAACCGCGAATAAACGTGAATTTTCGCGAATCAATTTCAGGCATGGTTTCTGTTCCATTTTTTTAACTATTTAGTGAGGCTCTCGTTTTGGGATAATTTGCGAACGGTACACAAATTCTCAAGAACATAAAGTAGATGACAGTAGGATGGCGTGCTTGCACCCATCTTCGCGTGCCGAGTTGCGTTCAATGAAAATGAGAGAGTAAAATTTGTTATTATGTTGCCATCGATTCACCGGCATGAGCGACGTAGGGTACGCTGTGCGTACCACGCTTGCAGGGTAGTATATGCTATGATGGCAATGTTGTTTCTCTGGCGTGAGCCACAATTGGTGTGCCCAGCACACCCTACATCGCTCTTTGTTTGACAGGGTTATTTCTTCATGAGTGAGTCGCCGCCACCACCACCACCACTTCCATTTGATGCAGGGGTCGATACTGTTTCGGTCGAATCTTCTGTCAGTCAGGCGAAAGGACGCATCTTTCCCTGTGAACAATGTGGAGCCGATCTCGAATTTCATATTGGCTCTCAACAATTGAAGTGTCCTTACTGCGGTCACCAACATCAATTAACGATCGATGCGGAAGAAGAACTGCAAGAGCGAGATTACCACGCAGAACTGGAGCGGTTGACCGAGCTGCAGGAAGAGAAGCAGGAGTCACTTTCCGGATTAAAAGAGGTCCGCTGCGATGCCTGCAACGGCACGGTTATTTTTGATGGAGCGTTAACGAGTACGCATTGTCCGTACTGCAATTCGCCGATTCAGCTTGATGAAGTTCACGAAATCGAAACGCGGATTT
>JAJRTM010000524.1 GCA_024278285.1 Planctomycetota bacterium | reverse complement strand
CAGTAGCCAGTTTGTGGTTGTTTTTTTTTCAGGATCGGTCCAGCTTGCGGGGATAATCAGGCATTGTTCAAAAATTAATGGAGTGGCAATCGAAACAGGAACTGTTTGCAGGCCGACAATTTGTGACAGCGATTTTTTCCAAAGCAGATGCCCCAGATCACTATCAAGCACATGAAGTTCTCCCTGACTGGTAAGACAGAATAACTGTCGAAGCAAAGGGTCACCAACGAGAAATGGCGGTTGTTTTATCTCTGCAAATAATAATGACTTCCCATTTTCTCGCTTTCCGGTTTTTGTCTTTTCTGGCACCTGGTACTGGTAAACAAATTCGGGGTCCCGATTTTTAATATTCCAACAGGAGACCAAAGAAGAAGGCGATTTGTTTTTTTTTCTACTTTGACTATCACTCGTTAAAGCAAGATAGAGTTTGTTATTAAAAACCAACGGAGTGGAATTGCCTGATAACTGCGGCAATGTCCAGAGAGGCAAATTAGAAAGATCGGGAGTTGAAGGCGTTTCCCTGGGCCATTGAAAATCGAATCGGCTCTCACGTGAAATTCGGTTGTATTGTGGACCGTCAAAGCGAGGCCACGTCATCGGTTCTGCACCGCAAACCGGGTGGCTGGATTCCAGAAAAGAAAAACTTCCCAGGCAGATAAATATCCTCAGCAGAATGACCGTCCAGGAAGAGATATTCAAGAATGCCGCTCCGCAAAAGTGCCCATTCAAAAAACAAGCCGTACACAATATAGCGTGTACGGCTTGTAAACTTAAATTATCATTTGGAATACATGTATCCCATCAGCTAATTACTCTTTTTTTGCTTCAGGTGCAGGAGCTGCAGCTTTGTCGCCTTCAGCTTTGGCGCCTTCAGCAGCGTGATCGTGTCCATCGTCTTCGGTGTGAGCTTCTTCGCCACTTCCTTCGGTACCGCTTCCACCTTCAGGTGCAGCAGCAGGAGCAGCATCGCCGCCACCATCGTCAGCAGGCTTGTCGCAGCCGATTGTTGAAAGTGTCAGTGTGAAGCCGAACATTACGGCCAAGCCAGTTTTCCACAGTTGTGTAAGATTCATTTCCGTCCTCTTTCTTCGAAAGTAATTCCTCAAGACCCACTATTACCCGTCGGCACATTTCAAATGGCCCATCCATTCTTCCGACGGTATGCGTCATCTACTTTAATAACGTAGTGACGCCACTAAGGTTCATTAGTACGTAACAGAATCTGAATTTCAACTGATACAGACTAAAATGCGACGATTTCCTCAAATTTATTATTTATCCGAAGAAGCATCTTACCCATTCTACTCGTAGGCAGTAGCGAGTAGTAGCGAAAATTGTGTCAGTTGACGAATCTGCCTCCTCCTCTGGTTCAGTTGGTTTGCTCATTTCAAACAGAGGTCTATATTACAAAAATCGTGCAATCTTTCCTGTCTGTTTTTGTTTAAATATGCTGTATTCGTAGGCAGGCAAGCATGCCTTCTTCCTGCTTCAATAGGAAATTTCTATATTCATAAAAGTCGCTTTAAGAATAATTTTGTTTGGAAAGGAAGCAGGAGAAACCCGAACTGATTTCTGGAAATTCTGGGAAACGACAACCGCAGACTTGCAAGAAGTAAGGTCAACGCATCAAAATCAGTTTAATCACAAATTATAAATAATCTTTAGTGTTGAAAACGGGCAGTTGGAGTACGCGAAGGACTGCTGCGCCTGTTTTTGATGGATGGGACCAATATGCGGGTATTAGTCGGTTGGGACAATCAGGAAGAAGCAGACCTGTTAGAACTGTATTTAAATGTTGATGATAACGAAGTTGTTATCAAGACAAATTGGGACGAGTTTTTGGCGACAGCAAAAGCTGGCCCTCCCTGGGATGCCTTTCTGATCAACACCGGTTCGCCAGATACAGAAACTGCGTTCGATGCCTTTCAAAAACTGTTGGAGTTCTCGGCTGACCATCCTGTCGTCGGGGCAGTGGAACAGAACGACGTTTATCGCATCGCCCGATTTCTTACTTCCGGGATGCGAAGTTATGTCATTAGAGATCAGAACAAAGATTACATGTTTCTGTTGCATGCGGCTCTCAGTTCTGCCATCGATGCGGTTCGAGCTGAGAGAGAGCGTATCATTTCTGAAAAACTTCGCCAGGAAATCGACTCGGTTCGTAAACTACAGGAATCAATTATTCCCCGATTACTGAACATGCCCGATGGGTACGCAGTGAAAGGGAGATACGAGTCTTCTGAAATCAGCGTCTATGGCGGACAACCCGTCACAATGGCTGGTGGAGATTACTACAATGCGTTGACGATGCCCGATGGCAATATCGCGCTCATCGTCGGCGATGCTTCCGGGCATGGAATGAAAGCCTGCATGTCGATTATGACATTGCACACGCTCATTCAAATGTTTCCTTCCAAACGATATCGCAGAACATCCGATTTCGTTCGGGAAATAAACCAGAATTTATCAAACCAAACCATCGTCAACGATGACGGTGGCTTTATCACCTTGCTGTATGGCGTGTTGAATCCCAAGAAACATACTTTCGAATGGGCTGCCGCGGGACATCCGCTACCGATTCTGCAAAATCTTGAAGACGGAACAATTGAAGAAGTCGGAAAAATCGATGGCGTTGGAATGCCGTTGGGAATTTGGGAAGAGGCTGAATATACCAGCCAGAAAATTAAAATCCCTCCCTCTTCCCGACTGATCATTTACACCGACGGTTTAGCCGAAGCCTTCCACGACGATGAAGGTGGCACGCACGTCGAATTCGGCATCAAGGGAATCTTCAACATCCTTAAAGAAACAGTCAACGATTCTCTCGAAACAACAATTCAATCTCTGTTCGATGCCAGTCACAAATTCACCAACGGAGTCGGACGCCACGATGATACAAGCATGCTGATCGTTCATCGAGATTGATTCGCAACTATTCAGCTTAAAAGGAGTTCCCCATGTCTTACGATCGACCGGTACGTGTCGCCATTATTGGGTTAGGTTTCGGCGCAGAGTTCATTCCGATTTATCAGCACCACCCCAATGCAGAAATGTACGGCATCTCTCGTCGTGATGAAAATGAATTGAATAAAATCGGCGATCAATTCGGCATCGAAAACCGCTTCACTTCGTTCGAAGAAGTTCTGGCTGATCCCAAAGTCGATTTCGTTCACATCAACAGCCCGATCCCCGATCACGCCTGGATGAGCATGGAAGCCCTCAAGGCGGGCAAGCATGTGATGTGTACCGTCCCGATGGCGACCACGATCGAAGAATGCGACCAAATCTGTCAACTTGTCGATGAAACCGGCTTGAAATACATGATGGCTGAAACCGTCGTCTACAGTCGGGAGTTTCTCTTCATCAAAGAGATGTACCAGAAGGGGGAACTGGGCGAGATCCAATACATGCAGGCTTCCCATCCGCAAGATATGGACGGCTGGCCCGACTACTGGCAGCGAATGATCCCGATGCACTACGCGACCCACGTTGTCAGTCCCGTACTCGGGTTAGTCAACGGACGAGCAGAATACGTCAGCTGTTTCGGTTCCGGAAAAGTGCGAGACGATATCCGTGAGAAATCCGGCAATAAATATGCGGTTGAAAGTTGCCACATCAAAATTAAAGATCACGATCTGGCTGCCCACATCTGGCGATTCCTGTACGATACCGCCCGCCAATACCGCGAAAGTTTCGACGTCTACGGCACCAAAAAAAGTTTTGAATGGGCATTGATCGAAGGAGAAAAGCACGTTCTACATACCGCGAAAAAACCGGAAGAGGAAATCCCTTCGCTTGTTGATGTTCCCGACTTCGCGCACCTGCTTCCTAAAGAGATCCAGAAATTCACCCAATCGATTGAAGACGAAGGACATCTTTCATTCGTGCAAGGGGGAGGGCATGGAGGCTCTCACCCGCACTTAATTAACGAAATGATCTCCAGCCTTATCGAAGACCGCGCCCCCTGGCCCAACGCAGTCCAATCCGCCAACTGGACCTGTGTCGGAATCTGTGCCCATCAATCAACAGAAAAAGGAGGCGAGTTAATTAAACTCCCCGAATTTACATTGAAGTAAAATTAATAAATTGTTTAACGGCAAGCCAATCGCGACTTCGAAAGTGGTGAGCCTTTATCAATGGAATACTGCGGAAAACATGCCGGATTATAGATGCTCACCTGTAGGTTAGGCTTTCCAGCCTGACAGTCGCTATGTCCTGTTTGATTTCAGCGTGTTTGGGCACTGGTTTGGCATAGGTGGAGAGCGGGCTGGTAAATAACCCGGAAAATGGGGAAGTTAGGGTGTTTTCGTGTTGAGGAACTGTTGCGAGAAATAATTGTTTCGTGTGCCACGGCTCTGTGAGCCGTGCTGCGTTGGAGTGAGAATATCTT